>JAJDGJ010000050.1 GCA_030265585.1 Erysipelotrichaceae bacterium OttesenSCG-928-M19
AGCGTATATTAACAACACAAAATAAACAGTTAGAAGTGCTTTCTTTTACATACTATTATATTATAATGAGTATGAGGTGTAACTATGAAACAAAAAAGAAGATCAGTTGGATTTATTATAGTAGTTGTTATTTTAGTAGTATTGTATAGTAATATCGTGTCTAGTTTAAAAAATAGTAATCAAGAGACTGTTATCATTAAGCCATTTAAAAAAACTGAAGCCGTGTATACAGCCCAACTTGATAAATTATTAGAAGATACCTTTACTAGCGAGCAACTAAAAAACGTTGCTGTTTCTCTTTATAGTCCTTCTTTAAATTATAGTTATGATTTTAATGAAAAAGACAATTATTTAAGTGCTTCAACTATTAAAGTACCTGTTGCCTTATATATTTATGATCTTAGCAAGAAAGACAGTGCTATTTTAGAACAATCAATTACTTACTTAGCGGCTGATTATGAAGATGGTTCAGGCAGTATTCAATTTGCAAGTTATGGTAGTTCCTATCAAGTAAAAACATTATTAGAGAAGATGATTATGGAATCTGATAATGTTGCTTTTAATATGCTAACAAGAGTCTACTTTGAAAACCAAGCTAATCTTGAAAAGGAATTAAAACCTTATTTTGGAAAAGCAGACTATGCTCATCAAAAATCAAATTCACAAAACAAAATGAAAGTGTTAAAGTATCTCTATAAAAATCAAACTGAATATAAGACTTTAATGCAGGATTTAAAAAATAATTACAGTAAAGAGCGGATACCTAAATATCTAGATGTTGAGGTTGCTAACAAAGTAGGAACCTATGAAAATGTTTATATTGATTATGGTATTGTTTATCATACAAAACCTTATCTAATTTCAATTACTTTTAATAATATTGGTTATAGTGATGAAATAATGGCAAAGTTAGCACAAGAGATTGATAAGATAATGATAATATAAATAATTAAAAGGAGACCAACTATGAGAAGTCAAGGAAAGATTAAATAATTTTTTATAGAATAGTAGACACAATTAAAAGAACTATTAATATAGCTTTTAGAAAATATAAGATTATTACTTACTTTAAAACAAATTTTTTATCAGGATTATTAAGAATATAAAATATATAGTTAACAACTTTCTTAGCACAGTGTCCCAAAGCATTATAATGAGATTTGCCTTCTGCTCTCTTTTTAAGATAGTAGGTTTCCATAGTTGAAGAATTTTTAATCACATTATGTGCTGACCAAGTAAGTGCATAGCGAAGTAAATTGTTCCCACGCTTAGACATTCTTGTAGAGCGAGCACTGAAATTACCAGATTGTCTAATCTTAGGATCAAGTCCAGCATAAGCAAGGATTTTACTTGGCTCATCAAAATATGATATATTTCTTATAGCAGATAAAATGTAGGCAATTTGAATAGGACCCATACCAGGAATTTGGTTAAGCCTAAAATCTATAACTAAGTTATGTGACTTAATTTCAGATTCAATTGCATCAATCTGCGAAGAAAGAAACTCAATTTGATGGATAATATTCTTAATAACTTTAGAAAGCGTGTCGGAGTGATAACCAACAGAGCATTTAGCGAGTTCTTTAATTTCTTTAACTTGATCTAAAGAACGAAACTTACGCTTAAAATTAAGAGAGTTATATAAAGCATCAATGCGAGTTTCTTTTATTTCTTTAGCAGTAGAATACTTTTTAAGTAAGTTATGAAAGGCAAGAGATTTAATAGAAGCTCCGATGAAAGTTTTAAGTTTTGGGAAAACTCTATCAAGATAGGCAGTTAATCTAGTGTATTCACGCGCACGTTGTTTGATAAGATTGTTTCTTTCTTTAGCAAGAAAAGCAAGTTCGTTAATAAAGAACTCATCTTGCAAAAAATGATTATGATTGAAAGCAAGAAAAGAAGCAATGGTTAAAGCATCAATGTTATCATTCTTAACATCACGAATATTTAAAGAACGAAATCTTTTAGAAAGTAAAGGATTAATTAATTCGTAAGAGAAAGAACTAGATGATAAGAAATGAGCTAAATTTTCACGGTAATGAGCAGTAGATTCAAAGCCGAATCTTAAAGTATCATTCGAGAAACTATCTAATTTAGAAATAAGCATATTGAAACCAACTGAATTATTATCAAATGAGAATGGTTCAATAAGAACGCGACCAAATTGATCAATAAGACAGGCAACATGAGAATATTTGGCAATATCAATGCCCACGTAAAAAGTCATAAAAAGACCACCTTTCTAGAACCTTGACTAGCCATGGTGATCTCAACCTTGTAAACTTGATCGATATGAAAGTATAAAACTTATCCAACTATAAACAAATAAATAGAGCCATGGCAATACACTCCTTTGAATGGACAAAGCCATATAAAAAAATTAAAAGAAAGGTTCTATTTATATTTTAACAAATAGAAGGAAGGAGATGTATGATTAAGTGAAACAAGGTTCACTATTATCATACAAGAAAAAAATGAAGGAAACTTTGATTAATAGTTATCTTAGATATTATAAAAATATCTTAGTTGGTTTTTTAATATTATATGGGTGTTCATTAATATCAATGTATACATTTTTATGGTGGTTAGTATTTGGTGCTCCTATTGGCTTTTTTGTGATTATAATTAATAATAATTATCTAGAGAAGTTAGAAAATTATACTTTACAAAAGTCTCTAAAGGTTGATATGGCAAATTGGTTTACAATAGTAGTTATTAAATTTCTATTTAACTTTGTTTCACTTATAATTTTCAGAAATTTTTCTGCTAGTCTTATTTATTTTATCTGTGATAGTGCATTAGCTATTGGTGCACTTATTTTAGCGGTCTTAATTATTATTAAGTGTTTTGAAAACATAAAAACTTTGCAAGATATTAAAGCAGGAGCTATTATTGATGTAGAGGATATTTATTGATAGATTAATATAAATTGATTTGGGGTAATAAACAATGAGATTTAGACATTTCAAGCAAGATGATAAGGTATATTGTATTGATATGGCGGACTTTCCAGTAGCCACTTTATTAAGAGGTCCAGTGCGTCAAAATGATGAATTATATACTGCTTATTTAATTAAAGAAAATGTTGATTCAAGAATGGCCTTTGAATCTTTTGAGTTAGGTTTTTCAGTGGGTATAATTGGTATAGGATTGAGTAGGCTGTTAAGTTCTATCAAGATTAATATTAATCCACTCATTTCAGGGTTTTTAGTTGCTATTGCATTTATTTTAATGTGCATAGTAGTTGTTTTAGTAATAAGAAAAGGTAATCGTAAGGTTAATCAAATGAATAATTGCTCATATCAAAAAGTGAAAGTTAAAATCAAGTATAAAGGTAGTCTAGTGTTTTTAAACTTTTTCTATTATTTTATCTTGTTATTATTTATAGTAGCTTTCTTGACCGCCTGGAAAAACATTGAAACTGATTTTTTTCATTCACTTATATTTTTACTAGGAATTGTTTTAATTGTTTATTTATATTTGTATAATTTGCCCCAAAATCGTAAGCTAAACTTTGAAATAATGTCTGAGTAAGTCTTTTGTAAAATATCGCAGCAATGGTAAATTAATGATATTTATGTTAGAATAATGTTGCAAAATGAAATTTAGGGAGAAATAGAAATGAATGAGGAAATTAGAAATGAATTAAAAATGAATTATATCTATATTATAGTAGCTATTATTTTATCAGTAGTGTTTCCATTTGTTGCTTTAGCAACCGATATCAGAATCTTTGGTGATCTTCAGTTAGCGTGTTTTGTAATGGTTTTTATTTACCATCGTAAGATCACTAAACAAATGGCGTTTGAAAACCAAAAAAAGATAGCAAACTTACTCTATATTTGGATAGCCTTAGTTATTATTAATACTTTTGTTTTAATTGGTGAACTATCACAAAATATTGATTATTTATATGATGATAGTATTAATATTGTTAGCGAAAGTATTGGTTGGTTAGGGATAATTATAGTTA
>JAJDGJ010000051.1 GCA_030265585.1 Erysipelotrichaceae bacterium OttesenSCG-928-M19
TGCTGTTTGTTTATTATTAAAGGTTGTCACATCAACACTTTCTAAAATATTGAAATTTGGTACCAATTCATCAGTTGCAAAATCAAGTGGATAGGCAATTACTTTTAAATCTTCCATATCTATTGTCGGCTCACTAATTATTATCGAATAATGATATTTATCATATGAACTATCCGTTTTACTTACCATTATTTCACATGGCTCTTTAGTAGTTGAATAACTATTATTAGTAGTAATCTTTTCTAGGTAAGCATAATATTCATCTTGAACACTTCCATTTTGATTAGTACAAGCGAATGTCATAAAAAGAATCAATAAAAAAATTAAATAGCGTTTCATTATTTTACTACCACATTCAATAATTTGTTTTTAACAAAAACTTCTTTGATGATTTCTTTATTTTCTAAATGATTTTTGACATTCTCATTAGTATAAGCTAACGCTTTAAAATCAGCCTCATCTATATTCAATGTCGTTTGAATTTTAGCTCTAACTTTACCATTTACTTGAACTACAATTGTAATTTCATCATGAACAATTTTACTTTCATCATATTGTGGCCATGGGTGATATGCAAGTTCTGTTTCATTTCCTAATAGTTGCCATAATTCATTTCCTAAATGCGGACATAAACAAGAAAACATTTGCACAAAACCATTTAAGTATTCATAATAAACTTGATCAACTTTATAAGCTTCATTTACAAAAATCATCATTTGGCTAATCGCCGTATTAAAGTCAAGATTATTAAAATCATTAGTAACTTTTTTTAAAGTTTGATGATAGACAACATCAAGTTTTTGATCATTTTCCATAGTAACAACATCTTCTTTAGTAACTAGACGATAAACACGATCAATGAAACGACGAGCACCGTCTAAACCAGTTGTTGACCATTTTTTCATTTGGTCTAAAGGTCCCATAAACATTTCGTATAATCTTAAAGCATCAGCTCCATGTGAAGCAATAATATCGTTTGGATTTATAACATTACCTAATGACTTAGACATCTTAACACCATTTTCGCCTAGGATCATTCCTTGATTAAATAGTTTGTAAAAAGGCTCTTTCGTTGTTACTACCTTGCAATCATATAAAATTTTATGCCAAAAACGCGAATATAATAAATGTAGTACGGCATGTTCTGCACCACCAACATATAAATCAACTGGAAGCCATTCATTAATTAATTGTTGAGCAGCACTATCATTTAATGGTAGATAACCATTTTCATCTTTAAGAATATAAGCAATATAATACCAGCAAGATCCAGCCCATTGTGGCATAGTATTAGTATCACGATATCCTTTAATACCATCTTCTCTAATTACTTCTAACCAATCATGTGCATTGGCAAGTGGTGAACGCCCATCCCCGCTTGGTTTAAATTCTTCTAAATCTGGTAATTCAATTGGTAAATCCTCTTCAGCAACTAATTCAACAGTACCATCCTCATAATGAATTACTGGAAAGGGCTCACCCCAATAACGTTGACGAGCAAATAACCAATCTCTTAATTTATAATTTACTTGTGGTTTTCCTAAATCGTTAGCTTCAAGATAAGCTATCATTTTAGCAATTGCCTCTTCATTATTTAAACCATTTAAAAAATCTGAATTAATATGTATTCCATCAGCATCATTTGCTTCATTTGTGATATCGCCCTCGACTACTGGAACAATTTCTAAATTAATTTTTTTCGCAAATTCATAATCACGTTGATCGTGAGCTGGAACTGCCATAATAGCACCTGTTCCATATGAAGCAAGAACATAATCACTTATCCAAATTGGTACCTTTTTTTGATTAGCAGGATTTATCGCATAAGCTCCAATAAAAACACCTGTCTTATCTTTATTTAATTCAGTTCTTTCTAAATCAGTTTTGCTTTTAGCTTCATTTTGGTATTTTTCAACATCCTTAAGCATTTCTTGGCTTACTAATGTACTAACTAGGTGATGTTCGGGTGCTAAAACCATATAAGTTGCACCAAATAATGTATCTGGTCTTGTTGTAAAGACTTCTATTTTCTCTTGACTATCTTCAACAGTAAAGAATATTTGCGCACCCTCTGATTTTCCAATCCAATTACGTTGCATTTCTTTAATACTTTCTGGCCAATCAACTAAATCTAAATCAGCTAGTAATCTTTCAGCATAATGAGTAATCTTTAAAACCCATTGTGACATTGGTTTTTTATAGACAGGATGATGTCCACGATCAGAAAACATCTTACCATCTTCATTAACAACTTCCTCATTAGCTAGTACAGTCCCTAACACTGGGCACCAATTAACTTCAATGTCTTTAATTTCAGCAAGACCCATTTTATGTAATTGAATAAAAATCCATTGTGTCCATTTAAAAAATTCTGGATCAGTAGTATTAACTTCACGATCCCAATCATAAGAAAAACCTAATGATTTAATTTGTGATTTAAAAATCTCGATATTTCTTTTAGTAAACTCTTCAGGATGATGACCTGTTTCAATTGCATATTGTTCCGCTGGTAGCCCAAAAGCATCCCACCCCATTGGATGAAGAACATTATAGCCTTCCATTCTTTTAAATCGTGCCAAAATATCAGTTGCAGTATAACCTTCTGGATGTCCTACATGTAAACCAGCTCCACTTGGATAGGGAAACATATCTAAAAGATAAAGCTTTTCCTTATCACTACAACTTGGCGTCTTAAAAGTCTTATTATCCTCCCAATGTTTTTGCCATTTTGCTTCTATTTCTTGATGATTATAACTCATTATTTTTTCCTCCTTTATAATAAAAAAAGTCCTTAATAAGGACGATTTAATCGCGGTACCACCTTAATTCATATCATTAGATATGCACTTAAGTCTCTTAACGCAAGCTTACGATTCTAATTACTGTTCTTTCACTAGAATAACTCCATGACTAGTTCACTATTTATCAATCTTGATTTACACCATCCATCAAGTCTCTTTAAAAGATTCAATAGCTACTACTTCACTTCATAGTTTTATATATTATAAATTAAATTGTTAAATTAAACAATAGTTAACGATAAAAATTTATAAAAAAGTCTTCAACAAATCTAATATCTGGTGTTTTAATAATATGTTGATTATAGGCAATAACAATATCCCATGGTATTGTTGGTTTAATATCAATTGCAACAATATCATCTGTATTTGCTATTTTATCAAACTGTTTTGGCAAGATAGCAACACCATTAGCGTAATTAGCCATATTTAACAACAAATCCCACTGTCCTGATTTAAAATAATAATCAGGCTCTAAATCATTACTTAAAAATTCTTTTTGTACTTGATGATATAAGATATAATTCTCGTTTAAACTCATTAACTTTTCTTTTGCAATATCTTCCAATGTTACATAAGTCTTTTTAGTAAAAGGATGATCTTTATTTGTATAACATGAGATACTATCAGAATAAATAGTATTCGTAATAATGTCACGATGATTCATTGGTTCAGTTGTGATTGCTAGATCAATCTCATTCTTTTGTAATTTATCATATAATACATAAGCATCATCTTCAATTATTTCTAAACGAATATCAACGTTTTCAGTAATAAATGCAGGAATTGATTTTAAACAAAGAAAAGATAATATAAGTGGTGGAATTCCAATTCTTACTCGCCCCTTAAACATGTCATTTGGTTGACGCAATTCATAATTTAATTGTTCCATATAACCTACAATATTCTTAGCATCCATATAAAACTTATTACCGATCTTAGTTAAACGTTTAAAACGACCATATTCTTTATCAAAGAGTTTAACATTATATTCACTTTCTATCTCAGTAATCATTTGTGATAGAGTTGGTTGGGTAATATTAAGCTTCTTTGAGGTCTTTGAAAGATTAAAATCATTCTCAACTATAGCTATAAAATAATTCAATTGTTTAATATCCATTAGTATCACCTGTGTGTATTATAACATATTCTTATAGAATTACAATAATTATC
>JAJDGJ010000052.1 GCA_030265585.1 Erysipelotrichaceae bacterium OttesenSCG-928-M19
TTTGTTGCTTTATATGATTGACTTAAATTTATATAAGCTATATAATTATCGTAAGAATAAGAAGATTGTTTATTCTTTAAATAAAGGTTTAAAAAACAATTGAGGTGTTTACTATGAAAGTAAAAACAATAAAGGAAAAGCTATTTACAAAACTAACAATTATTACGTTATTAACAGTAGCTTTTTTTGGTATTAATCAACATAATATATATGGTGCTGAAATCACAGTTAACTCAATCAGTGAGTTAGAAGAGAAATACACTCAAGCTACAGAAGATACAACATTTATTTTATCAGATTCTTTTCCAACTGTTTTAACAGAAACAATTGATTTAAATACGACTTATGAAGGTACTTTAACAATAGATGGACAAGATAAAGAACTAACAATAGCTAATAATACTCGTCATCTTCAAGTTGCAGCTAACAGTAAAGGTTTAACTGTTTTTCAGAATTTGTTTTTGAGTGGAAATGCAACTTTGGATAGTAATGGTCGTCCAACTATTGCCGCTGGTGCTCAAAGTGGGATGCAAATTGGGGATCATGCGAAAGTAAAAATTATAGATTCAAAATTTTATAATAATTATATCGGTGGTAATGGTGGTGCTATTAGAGCACTATATAATAGTGAAGTTGAAATAGATAATTGTGTATTTAATAGTAATATTGCAGCTGGCCATGGTGGTGCTATCGGCGGTGGCGATAATAATAGTGCAAAAAATCTTAATGTTACTAATTCAACTTTTACAAACAATTTAGGCAATGCATCTAGTTTTGGTGGTTATATTGGTGGTGCTATAACATTAAGAAATCCACATGGTACTATTAATATTAGTAATAATTATTTTGAGAATAATGCGACAGCTGGAAGTGGTAATGGCGGTGGTGGCGGCGGTGCTCTTGCGATTTCATCTGCTGAAAATCAAAGTGGCTTTACGGCTATGATTAAAGATAATTATTTTATTGATAATCGTGCTGTATTAGCTGAAACGACAACAGTTACTGGTGATGGTGGCGCTATATATCTTTTTAATATAAACGCTAAGACAACTATTTCAATCGATGGTAATACATTTGATAGTAATATTGCAGCTGATGATGGTGGAGCAATTTTATTACAAGTTAATGATGGAACAACAGCTTCAATAGGTATTGAAATCGTTAACTCGACTTTTTATAATAATCAAGCACTTGGTAAGGGAGATGATCCTGTTATCAGTGCTGGTTTTAGTGGTGGAGCTATTCAAATTTTCAAAAATGGTGGAACTTTACGTTCACATAGATTAAATATAAAGTCATCTACTTTTGTTGGTAATTCAGCAAAAAATAATATTGAAGGACAGAATCAAAGAGGTGGAGCAATTACTACAAGTGGCTCATCAAATTATACGGTAGTACTTGATGGTTCATTATTCGTTGATAATATGGTATTAGATGTTGATGGTACACCAATTGCAGCCAATGTTAATTATTCAAATATTTTTGCTTCAAGAATAACTAACAATAGTAGTGTTGGAGTTGATAATGGTAGTTCAACTGCTACCAAAGCGACAATTGAAAATATTTTTGCTGGTTTTGAACCAACATTACAAGAAAATGATAGTGTTGTTAAAGCAGGAAGTACTTTAAGTGGTCAAGTAGTAGTTCCAACAATTATGATAGTTCCAAACACAGGAACAACAGGCTTAGCGGATAATGTTGTAACACCAGCTAATGCGGCAAGTGATGATGAAAGAGATTTTATGAGAGGAAGTACAAAAGCAGATGCTGGAGCACTTGAAATAGGTTGGATTAAGTATCATGAAAATGAAGGGACATGGACATTACCTGAACTAACAAGTTATGATGGAAAAACATTTTATGAAGGTACTTCACCAGAAGAAAAATATCAAGTAGGTTATATTAATGAAGCAACAGCAACAATAAGTGATAGTGGATTAGCAAGAACAGGTTATACTTTCTTAGGTTGGGATGAAGATCCAGCTGCGACAACACCTACTTATAAAATAGGAGATGCTATTACAATCTCAGATGAGAATACTCTATATGCAATTTGGGAGGAAATAGAAAAATTAAGTGTAACATATGATGGTAATGGTTATACAAGTGCAGAAACAACGATACCATTAGATACTAATAGTCCATATGATCCTGATTCTACAGTAACTGTCTTAGGAAAAGGGGATTTAGAAAAAACAAATTGGACATTCACAGGCTGGAATACTAAAGCAGATGGTAGTGGATCAGCATATGTGGCTGGTGATACATTTACAATAACTGAACATACTATTTTATATGCTCAATGGACAGAAAATGCAAAATATAATATAACTTATGATGGAAATACAAATACTGGAGGTACTGCTCCAACTGATGAAAACAATCCATATTATGTAAATACTGAAGCAACTATTTTAGATAAAGATACGCTTACAAAAACAAATTGGACATTTACAGGCTGGAATACTGAACCAGATGGAAGTGGAACTGCTTATCCAGTAAATGGAACAGTAATTGTTGAAAGTGATCTTACTTTGTATGCACAATGGGTTGAAAATGATAAAGTAGCAGTTACTTATTATGGAAATGGTCATACTGATGGTGAAGCACCAGTTGATGAAGAAAGATATCATGTTAATGATTTAGTCACTGTTTTAGATGCAAATACATTAGAAAAAGATAATTGGACATTTATAGGATGGAATACAGAGTCTGATGGAAGTGGAACTGCATACCTTCCAGGGGGAGAGTTTAATATTGAAGATAATACATCACTATATGCTCAATGGCAAGAGAATGATAAGTATAGCGTAATCTATAATGGAAATGGTCATACTGATGGTGCTGTTCCAACTGATGCAAATAATTATTATGATGCAGAAGAAGCAACTATCTTAGGTCAAAATACGCTTGTTAAAGAAGGCTTCACTTTTCTTGGATGGTCAACTGATCCAAACGCAACTGAAGCAACATATACTGAAAATGATTTAATACTCGTAAATGGAGATACAACTTTATATGCGGTATGGCAAGAAATTATTAAAGAAGTAACATATACTGTTACATACGATGGAAATACTAATACTGGTGGTACTGCTCCAGTTGATAGTAAAGAATATCTAAGTGGAGACAATACAACAACTTTAGGAAAAGATAGCTTAGTTAAATCTGGTTATAATTTTACAGGATGGAATACTAGTGCTGATGGAAGTGGCACATTTTATCCAGTAGGAAGTAATTTAATTATTGATGGTGATATAACTTTATTTGCTCAATGGACATTAGCAACAACACCAACAACTAAAGTAACTGTAACATTTGATAAAAATGATTCTAAAGCTAAAAATGGTTCAGTTACTAAGCAAACTTTAACTAAAGGAAGTAGTATTAGTAAAGATAATAAAAAAATGGGTAATCCAATAAGAACTGGATATAAATTAGTGGGTTGGTGTACAACCAATAAAAAATGTATTCCAGTAAATGGTGATTCAGCAAGCTTAGTAGGAACACAATTTACAAAGAATACAGCAGTTAATCAAAATATCATTGTTTATGCGCAGTGGGTTAAAATTAAGAATGTAACTCCTGATACTGGACAAGATCCAAAGATGATGATAATTACAATTAGTTTAGGTATTGTGGCTAGTTTAGGATATGGTATTTATAGACTAAGAAAGAATTATTAAAATAGTTTTACCAAGTTAAGCATGATTATATAAATCATGCTTTTCTTTATTTGTTACATTAAATATGTATGATATATGACTTTTTAGGTATAGAAAATTGACAGTAAATAATAATAGTGTTAGTATTTAAGCACAAAGGAGGAGTTAAGATG
>JAJDGJ010000053.1 GCA_030265585.1 Erysipelotrichaceae bacterium OttesenSCG-928-M19
TTACAAATCGTAAAGAAGCTTTATTAATTAAATTCATTTCCTTTAACTTATCATTTTCTTCATATTGCCATTTTACTGGGATATCGTAAACAGATTTTACTTGTAATGAACTATTATCACTAACTTTAACCAATGATTTACTTACTTTTTTAGGTGTTCCTGTTGTAACATTCGTCACGATAGGCATATTAGCTTTTCCATATGCATCTTGATAAGTTGTCAAATCACGATAGTAACTTGCAATGGCATTAACTTTAAATTGCGCTTGATTATCAATAAAGATAAATCCCATACCACCTACGTTATTTTTATTAGTTTTATCTTTTAAAGTAAAATAATCTGATATAAAAAACTTACTTGCCTCACTAACAATTTGAACTGCATCTCCTGAATCTAATGCTGATTGTAATTGTGTTTCAACTTTCTGTTGGTATGCAGTCTGATTTGTACTGACAATATAAGGGCCAATTCTCTTTGTTGTTATCTTAACTTCCTCTTTGGAATTACTAGCCTCCAATAACGATTTAACCTCGAAGCCTGCTAAAATTACAACCAAAATTGTTAAAATAGCCAACAATAACTTTGTAGATCTCTTCTTTAACATTTTATCTCCTCATTCTCTCAAGATTTTTTATATAGTTGAAGATTCTTTTTGTGCTCGAACCATCAATTGCAGATAAATATTTCTCCATATTTGCACTCACTTCTTCACAATCTTCATACTCATTTAGTATATCATATATTTCATGAATAGTATAACCTTTTTTCAAGTCAATTTCGTGAATGTTTACACAAAAGTCACGATTTTTTTTATATTCCTGATAATCATATAGATATAAAATTGTTTTCTTATTTAAAATCATTGCATCAAAAATAAGTGCTGAGTAATCACTAATCACATAGTCAGCAACTACTAATAATTCATATAAATCATCACTTGAAACATCGATAATAGAAGTATCATTATCATTTTTTTTCACTAATGGATGATTCTTCTTTAACAAACAATAATCATCATTCAATAACTTTGTAAGTTCATTAATATTACTTGTATCATTAATATCATCAATACCTTCTCCTCTAAAAGTTGGTGCATATAATATTATTTTTTTGTTTTTTAAAAAAGGATATTTTTGATAGAACTTTACTTGACAATTATTTAAATATTCGCAATCAAAAAGATAGTCTGTTTTACAAATCCCAAGATCATGAACATTTTCTAGCGGTGTATTTAGTGCTTGAGCATAAATTGGCTTAAAAAAACTTGATGATACAATAATACTATCGTAGCCTTTAATCTGATAACGTCTCTTTGTATCTTGACCAAATTTCTTTATTGCACCAGTAGCATGCCATAGTTGAATGGTGTGGACTTGTGCCTTTACTTTAATATTTGCATAAACAAAATTATTGCCATCTAATAAAACAACACTCGATGTATTAAATAAATAAGTTTGATACATAAAACTAAACAAATATCTTAATTTACCTAACATAGTGCCATTAAAGCAGTGTAAACTAGCTTTAATTTCATAATTATCTTCTTTTAATAACTTGACAAGCATTTCAAATTCTAAGCCATATTCATTATTAAAATATGAAATAAGACTAACTCGATTTTTTTTAATAGGAATTAGATATGTAAATATATAACTAATTTGAATCAAAACTTTAGAGAAAAATATCTCAAACTTTTTCAAATAATCACCCTTTTCTAATACCAGTTTCATTATACATATATTTTATCATAAAACAGTGAACAAATAATGAAAAAAAGCATAAACTTAACTAGTTTACGCTTTCTTATCCAATATTATCTTAGAACATACAATTATTTGGTGTTCTTGGATATGGCATTACATCTCTAATATTAGAAACTCCTGTAATATACATTAAGAATCTTTCGAATCCTAAACCGAATCCTGAGTGTTTTACTCCACCATATTTTCTTAAATCAAGATACCATTCCATACCTTCAGTTGGAATATTCATATCTTTCATTCTTTGTAATAATTCATCATATCTTTCCTCACGTTGTGATCCACCAACTAATTCACCAATTCCTGGCACTAATAAATCACAAGCTGCAACTGTTTTATTATCATCATTTAAGCGCATATAGAAAGCTTTAATATCTTTTGGATAATCAGTTAAGAAAACTGGTCCGTTAATCACTTTTTCACAAATATAGCGTTCATGCTCTGATTGTAGGTCCATACCCCATTCAACTGGATATTCAAAGTCAACACCTGATTTTAATAAAATATCAATTGCTTCAGTATACGGCATTCTAACAAATTCACTATCAACAACAGCTTGCAACTGATCAATAATTCCTTTTTGCATAAATTCATTACAGAACGCCATCTCAGCTGGACAGAATTTTAAGACATATTCAATACAATAGCGAACCATATCTTCAATCAATTGCATGTTATCATTTAAATCTGCAAAAGCAATCTCAGGTTCTATCATCCAAAACTCACTAGCGTGACGTGGTGTATTTGATGGCTCAGCTCTAAATGTTGGTCCGAAAGTATAAGTATCTCTAAAAGCTAAAGCATAAGCTTCAACATGTAATTGTCCTGAAACTGTTAGAGAAGTTTTCTTACCAAAGAAATCTTTCTCATAATCACCATCATTTCTTGTTGTAACAATAAACGCTTCTCCAGCACCTTCAGCATCGTTAGCTGTAATAATTGGTGCATGTACATAAACAAAGCCTTGGCTTTGGTAAAATTCATGAATTGCCATCGATAAAACTGAACGAATACGCATTACCGCTTGAAAAGTATTAGTTCTTGGACGCAAATGTGGAATTTCTCTTAAATATTCAAGTGAGTGACGTTTCTTTTGCAATGGATAAGAACTATCACATGGTGCTTCTAAATTAATTTCCGTACATTGAATTTCAAATGGTTGTTTAGCGTCTGGTGTTAAAACTAATTTACCTTTTGCGCTAATACCACATCCCGTTAAAAACTTTGTAACTTCACTAAAATTTTCTAAAGTGTCTTTAGAATAAACTAATTGGCATGATTTAAAACATGTTCCATCATTTAATTCCAAAAATCCTACTGCTGCATTATCACGATTTGTCTTAACCCAACCCTCAACACTAACAATATCTAACTCTTTAAACATAGCTCCATCATTATATAATAAATCATCATATAAATCGCTAATCAATACACTTTCTGCTTCTATTTTCTCTGCCATTTTTTTTCCTCCTTATAATAAAAAAAGTACCCTCTAGGAACGAATTAATCGCGGTACCATCCTAATTCACTAATAAATAGTGCTCTTAAAGTTATAACGTGACTACCGTGATAATCTACTACTACTTCAACTACCAAACTCCAGAGTGTTGCTTTTTAAGACTCAATATCTATCTTACACCATCATAGATTCGCTTTAATTAAGTGGTTTAAAAAACTCTCCTTCAATGTCTTAACAATATACTATCATAAAATAAAATTGAAAACAAGTCCAAAGTAAAACAGGAAGTATTATTAATTAAAAATGTTGGTTTTTTATTGAAATTACTTAATAGAATTTAAAATATTATCAGAGTAGCAAAAAGAGGACAACCATGGTTGCCTCTTTCTGCTTGTTTAATATATTTTTATTATACGCTATATCTTCTTTTTAGGAATACAACACTACTTAATAAGATTGTTAATTAGATATTTAAAA
>JAJDGJ010000054.1 GCA_030265585.1 Erysipelotrichaceae bacterium OttesenSCG-928-M19
TTCAATTATGTTGAAACGTTTTGAGGGTTATGGCTTAAGTCTTGATGATTTAGAATTAGTAAAAAAAGACCAGTGGATTCGTGCTCTAGGAGATGTTCGTTTTGATACTTATGCACAAGAACATGTTTTATTTTTAAAGTCTATCCAAATCATTAAAACTAAACAAGTTGATAAATATGATATGAGTATTGATAAGCGTGTTGAGTTACATTTACATACTAATATGTCCGTTATGGATGGTATTAGTCCTATTGAAGATTATATTAAACAAGCTTCTAAATATGGTCATACTGCTTTAGCAGTGACAGATCACAACAATGTCCAATCTTTTCCAGATGCTTATCATAGTGCTATTAAAGAGGAAATTAAGCTTATTTATGGAATGGAAAGTAATTTAATTGATGATGAAATAAAAATAGTAGAAAACAATAGTAATGATTCTTTAACAAATGCTACTTATGTTTTCTTTGACTTTGAAACAACTGGTTTGAATAGTGAAAGTGACGATATTATCGAAATTGGAGCAATTAAATATCAGAATGGATTGGAAATTGATCGTTTTCAATCGTTTGTTAAGCCTGAGAAAAAAGTATCATTATTTATTAAAGAATTAACAGGAATCACTGATAATCATTTAGCTAATGCGCCTACTATAGAAACTATTTTACCTGACTTTGTTTCTTTTTATGAAGGCTGTGTTTTAGTGGCACACAATGCATCTTTTGATGTTGGTTTTCTAAAATATAATTTAGATAAAATAAATGAAAAACCATTAACAAATAGTATTATTGATACCTTACAACTTTCACGTGTTTTAGATAAAAAAAGGAAAGTTCATAATTTAGGTGCTTGTGCTCGAAGTTATGGAATTAAATATGATGCTGATATTGCTCATCGTGCTGATTATGATGCAGTTATTTTGGCTCAAGTTTTTGAAGGAATGAAACATACTTTATTAAAAGATTATGAAATTGAACTAATTATGGATATTAATTCTTTATGTGATCAAGCCTTTTTAATAAGACAAAGACCTTATCATTGTTCAATCTTGGTTGTTAATCAAACTGGTTTAAAAGATTTATTTAAACTAGTTAGTTTGGCTCATACTGAATATTTTTATGAAGAACCAAGATTATTTAAATCGGTAATCTCTAAATATCGTGATAATCTTCTAATTGGTAGTGGTTGTCTTAATGGTGAAATTTATCAACAAGCTAAATCAGTAGACAAAGAACAACTAGTTAAAATTATGGAGTTCTATGATTATATTGAGATTTTTCCATTAGAGAACTTATCTCATTTAATTGATTTACAGGAATATGATAGTTTTGATGAACTTGAGGCATTAACAAAATATATTATTGAGTGTGCTAAAGAAGCTAATAAAATCATTGTTGCAACTGGTGATGCCCATTATGTTGATGCTTCTCAAAAAGAATATCGTGATGTTTATATTTCAGCAATGGGTATTGGTGGAAAGATTCATCCATTATATGATCGTAAAAATAGAATTAGTGAATCACCTGACCAACATTTTCGCTCAACAACTGAGATGTTAGAATGTTTTAGTTTTCTTGGTGAAGATGAAGCATATCAATATGTTGTAACTAATACTAATTTGATAGCTGATAAAATAGAAGATGTAAAACCACTAAAGGATCGATTATACACGCCTACAATTCCAGGAGTTGATGATAAATTAAAGACAATAGTTTATCAAAATGCTCATCAACGCTATGGTAATCCACTACCACAAATAGTTGAGAATCGTTTAAATAAAGAATTAAATAGTATCATCACACATGGTTTTGCAGTTGTTTATTACATTTCAAGTCAATTAGTTGAGAAATCATTAAGTGATGGTTATTTAGTAGGTTCACGAGGTAGTGTTGGTTCATCACTAGTAGCTACTTTAGCTAATATTACAGAGGTTAATCCTTTAGTAGCTCATTACTATTGTCCTAAGTGTTCTTATAGTGAGTTTTTTGAAGATGGAAGTTATAGTAGTGGTTATGATTTGCCTGATAAGAAGTGCCCACATTGTGAGGCTGATTTAATTGGTGATGGTCAAGATATACCTTTTGAAACCTTCCTTGGTTTTGAGGGTGATAAAGTACCTGATATTGATTTAAATTTTTCAAACGAATACCAAATGCAAGCGATGAATTTTACAAAAGAAATGTTTGGTGAAGACCATGTTTTTAGAGCTGGAACAATTTCAACAGTGCAAAATAAAACAGCTTATGGTTATGCTAAAGGGTACCATGAAAAGAAAAGTACTGACCATGAAGTTAGAGGTAGTGAATATGAGAGATTAGCAATTGGTTGTGAGGGTGTTAAAAGAACTACCGGTCAACATCCTGGAGGTGTTATTGTTATTCCAAATGATATGGATGTGCATGATTTTACACCGGTTAACTTTCCAGCTGATGATTTAACCTCTACTTGGAAAACAACCCATTTTGATTATAATGCAATTCATGATAATGTCTTAAAATTTGATATTTTAGGACATGGTGATCCAACTGCATTAAGAATGCTTCAGGATTTAACTGGTGTTGATCCTAAAACAATTCCGACAAATGATAGAAAAGTATTGTCACTCTTTTCAAGTAACGATGCTTTAGGAATAAGTGATAAAGTAACTTATAAAAATGCTGCTATTGGAATTCCTGAATTTGGAACTCAATTCGTTCGTTCGATGTTAGAAGAAACTAATCCCGTTACTTTTGCTGAATTAGTTCAAATATCAGGTTTATCACATGGGACAGATGTTTGGCTAAACAACGCTCAATCATTAATTAAAAGAAATATTTGTTCTTTAAAAGATGTTATTGGTTGTCGTGATGATATTATGGTTTATTTAATGTATAAAGGGTTAGAACCAAAATTAGCCTTTAATATAATGGAAGCAGTGCGTAAAGGGCGTGGTCTTAGTGCCGAGTGGATTGAAATCATGCAAAACAATGGTGTTCCGCAATGGTACATTGAATCATGTCAGAAGATTAAATATATGTTTCCAAAAGCGCATGCAGTTGCTTATGTATTAATGGCATTAAGAGTGGCATGGTTTAAAATATATTATCCTTTAGAATATTATGCAACCTATTTTTCAACACGCTGTGATGTTCTTGATATTGTTACAATGATCAATGGTATTGAAGCGATGGAAAGTAAGATTGCTGAGATTGAAAGTAAAGGTTTTGAGGCTACAGCTAAAGAAAAAGACTTAGTAACTGTCTTTGAAGTAGCTATTGAAATGTATCATCGTGGCTATCAAATTTTAGCAGTTGACTTAGATAAATCACAAGCTAGAAGATTTAGTGTTGCCGCTGATAAAAATGCTTTAATTCCATCATTTATAAGTATTGATGGCTTAGGTGAGAACGTAGCTGAAAATGTTGTTAGAGTACGTCAAGAGCAACCTTTCATTTCCAAAGAGGATTTGGAAAATCGCTCACAATTAAATAAAAATCATTTAATGATCTTAGAAAAGATTGGTTCTTTAGCTCACCTTCAAGATTTTAATCAATTATCACTATTTTAATAAGGGGGCTACTACGATTGAAAACATTAGTAATTTATTATTCTAAAACAGGTTTTACAAAACAATATTGTGAGTGGTTAAGTGAGGAAATTGTTTGTGATTTGATACCTTATGAAAAAATTAAGAATGTTGATTTAAGTATTTA
>JAJDGJ010000055.1 GCA_030265585.1 Erysipelotrichaceae bacterium OttesenSCG-928-M19
AATTACAGCGGGAAAATTGTTTTATTATGTTCTTTATTTATTATTTGCCCAAATGAATTATACATTGCACTTGCTCCACATAAAATACCAACGTAGCCAGCAATAGTTGTAATAGTCGCATTGCCAGTAAAATCACCTAATGCCAATAATAGAAATAAGATCGTTAAAGTTCCAAAAACTACTTGCGTTGCTCTATTATGAGTTAATGTCCCAATAAACATCGCTCCCGTAAAAAGACCCCATAACAATAGATAATAACCCATGCTTACTGGATCAGCTGCATTCATAACACCAGCTGGATTAGTCCAAATTGCTACTAAAGACCACCAAAAGAAACCATAAGCAACAAAAGCTGTTCCCGAAAAAGTATTACCATTTCTAAACTCAAAAATACCAGCAATAATTTGTGCTGCTCCACCTAATGCAAAGCCCATTGCAGCAATTACAATTGATAGTTCAATAATCCCTGCGTTATGTAAATTTAATAAAACTGTTGTCATTCCAAAACCTAATAACCCTAGTGGTCCTGGATTTGGCTTTACGATTGTATCATTTTGACTCATTTCTTTACCTCCAAATTAATTATTATATTAGTCGCTTATCTCATTCTAATACATTTACTTAATATTATCAATCTTTATCCTATTATTATAAATAGATTACTTAACTAGTCTTATATTCTCATTATTAATAGAACACTGGATTTTCTAAAACTTAAAAAAATTATAGTAAGACTAATATTTAACTAGTGTTTTATTAATATGATAATAACAGTCTCTATAAAATAGCATTATACTAATTTATTCAATTATATTGTTAATACTAATAATAATAACTATTATTAATATTTTGTGCATATGCGTTGTATCTTATTTAGAATAATGCTAGAATGTATTTATATAAATTATAAATAAGGAGGACTATAATATGTCATTAATCGGAAAAGAAATTGAAGAATTTCAAGCACAAGCGTTTAAAAATGGGGAGTTTATTGAAGTATCAAATGAAGATTTTAAAGGACAATGGAGCATTGTTTGTTTCTATCCTGCAGATTTTACTTTTGTTTGTCCAACTGAGTTAGAGGATTTACAAAATCAATATCCTGCTTTAAAAGAATTAGGAGTTGAGGTCTATTCAGTATCAACAGATACACATTTCACTCATAAAGCATGGCATGATAACTCAGAAGCTATTGGAAAAATTGAATATACAATGATTGGAGATCCATCTCATTTAATTTCATGGATTTTCGATGTTTTAGATGAAGAAACTGGGCTTGCTGATCGTGGAACATTTATTATCGATCCAGATGGTGTTGTTCAAGCAGTTGAAATCAATGCTGGGGGTATCGGTCGTGATGCAAGTATACTTATTAATAAAGTTAAAGCAGCTCAATATGTACGTAAAAATCCTAATGAAGTTTGCCCTGCAAAGTGGCAAGAAGGAGCAGAAACACTTACACCAGGTTTAGATTTAGTAGGTAAAATTTAAAAATGGCATTAGAACAAGAAATTAAAGCACAACTAGCCCAATATTTAGAATTATTAGAATCTGATATTGTCTTTAATGTTAGTAGTAATGATAGTGAAAACTCAAAAAAACTTGTCGCTTTCGTTCAAGAAATTGTTGAGATGTCACCACGACTAACGATGCAAAATAAGCAATTAAAGAGAACACCTAGTTTTGCTGTTGATACCAAAGATCAAGTAAGTGGAATTGAGTTTGCTGGTATTCCTTTAGGTCACGAGTTTACCTCACTAGTTCTTGCTATTTTACAAGTTAGTGGACGTGCACCTAAAATTGATGCTAAATTAGTTAAACAAATTAAGGAAATTAAACAAGAGTTAAACTTTGAAACATTTGTTAGCCTTTCATGTCATAACTGTCCTGATGTCGTTCAAGCATTAAATATTATGAGTGTTTTAAATCCACAAATAAGTCACACTATGATTGAAGGTAGTATGTTTAAAGATGAAGCTGAAGCAAAAGGTATTATGGCTGTTCCTGCTGTTTTACTAAATGGCGAGGAGTTTGTTAATGGTCGTACTAATATCGAGGATTTACTAGAAAAAATAGTTGGTCCTCAAGATAATAGTGATTTAGAAAACAAAGAGCCTTTTGATGTTCTTGTTGTTGGTGGTGGACCAGCTGGAGCAAGTGCCGCAATTTATGCAGCTAGAAAAGGAATTAGAACAGGAATTGTTACTGATAACTTTGGTGGTCAACCTCTTGAAACACAAACTATCGAAAATATTATTGGAACAAAAAGTACTGAAGGTACACAGTTTATGGCTTTAGTTGAAGATCATGTTAATGAATACAATGTCGATATTATTAAAAATGCTAAAGCTAGCGCAATTAAAAAAGCTGATTTAGTTGAATTGACATTAGAAAATGGCACAACTTTAACAAGCAAAACAGTAGTTTTAGCAACAGGTGCACGTTGGCGTAATTTAGGCATTCCAGGTGAACAAGAGTTTAAAAATAAAGGTGTTGCTTATTGTCCACACTGTGATGGACCTATGTTTGAAGGCAAAGATGTTGCTGTTGTTGGTGGAGGTAACTCTGGAATTGAAGCAGCTATTGATTTAGCAGGACTTGCTAATCATGTTACTGTCTTAGAGTTTATGCCTGAATTAAAAGCTGATCAAGTTTTACAAGAGCGTTTATATTCTTTAAAGAATGTTACTGTTTTAAAAAATGTTCAAACTAAAGAAATAAGTGGTGATGGTAAAGTGGAAACTATTACATATCTTGATCGTAAAACTAATGAAGAAACAACGCTCTCTTTACAAGGTGTTTTTATTCTTATCGGCTTACAACCTAATACAGAATGGTTAAATGATTCATTAGAATGCACAAAAATTGGTGAAATTATCGTTGATAAATATGGAGCAACAAATATGCCTGGCGTTTATGCAGCTGGTGATTGTACTGATAGTGCCTATAAACAAATAATTATCTCGATGGGTTCTGGTGCAACTGCTGCTTTAGGAGCATTTGATTACATCATCAGAAATTATTAAGTTAATTATAATTAATAGAATATAGTTAAGTTAAAAGTATGATTTCAAAATGGAAGTCATACTTTTTTAGTTGTAAATTATTGTTTACTATATATGAATTATTATCTTTTCAGTTTGTAAATATACGCTCTTAAAACACTATTTAATAACTCAATATGAAAAATAATATGTGAAAATATGTAATTATTATGTAAATCAGTAGTTTACTTATTGTCTACATAAAATAGTTGTGATAAACTATATTTGACCATGAGTGGATAAAATAAGAGGGGATGATTATAATGAAATTTAAAAAAATTATGTATTCAACTATGGCATTTTTAATTATTGTCTTTATTAGTATTTCTGCATATAGTATTACTGCAGAAAACAATAAGGAATACACCGTAAAGATTAATGAACAAGATTTAAAAGTGGAAAACTTAAAAAGCAACTTTAATCTAGAAGCTCAGAAAGTATCATATGATTCTGGTAGTAGTGTGCAATTTAATGTCTACTTAAAAGTTACTGGTAGTAAGACAGTCTTTAATAATGCTCAACTAACAATTAAATTACCTGATGAAGACTTTATTAGCTTTAAGCAAGCTTTAAGTGATTTAAAAATTGCTAATACAACGCCAATTTATAATGAAGCTACTAAAGAATTAAA
>JAJDGJ010000056.1 GCA_030265585.1 Erysipelotrichaceae bacterium OttesenSCG-928-M19
CTAGTGATGAACTTATTGAAGAATTATTAAAGCCTACAAAAAAGGCTAAAGAATTGGATATGGACTTTTTAAAGAAAATAACTAAAGGTCCAGAAATAAAAAAGTAGCGACAATGCTAAATAATCAAAAAAGTATATTACAATAAATTATTTTTTTAAGAATATATGAAAACTTTTCATAAAAGCAAATGTTAAAGTAGTTAGTGTGAAAATAAAAAAGTAATTTGGTAAATCAATCAAAAATGATCTATCTTTAATAATCTTGTACAAGAAAGTAATAAAATATTTTTTACTTTCTGGATTAGTTAACAAATATGCCTCTGATAAAACAGAACCTAAAAATACTATCACAGAATATAAAGCAACAAAGATGATTAAAGAAATATTTGTAGTTTTTTCCATATTAATTGTGATTTTGCTCCATTTATTATTGTCATTATTTTTTATATTCTGTATTAGTTTATAATATATACGCAATAAAAAACAAGTTGCTAAAAACATAACACATAAAATTATTATATAATCCAAATTTAAATTTAGAAATAGTATAAGCATACAAATAAATGAAAGTAAAAAACATATTATTAAGAGAAGTATCCAATTAAATAAAAAATTATATAAAATCAGACTTAATATTTTTTTCAATTAAATCACCTCAATATAATTATAAACTATTGTATTGATAAATGTAAGTAGTAGTAACACGCTCTCAGTCCTTCAAATTAACATAGCAAACAAAATAACTGTAGAGCGTTAAATAAAATACTCGCCTCATCACCTTTTCATAAAAAAAATCTTTCTAATATATTTGTTAAAACTTTGTGGTGGGGCGATTAAATAAAGGAGAGTAATAGAAATGTCATGGAAACAAGATAACTCTAATAAGCCTATTATGGAATATTTAGAGTTAAATCATAAAGAAGAATTAGATGCAGCTATGCAAGACAGCAACAAAAGCATAAACGATCTAATGAGTTATATTTTTGGAAAAGCAAGTCAAATAGCACAAAAATCAAATGTTGCTATGGTTGATGATGAAACAGTATATTCTTGGGCTGTTCATTACATAGTAGAACCTAAAGAAGTTATTGATAGTGAGAATGTAGAGAAAATCAATGCTCAAAAAGTAACTATGTCAAAAACTAAAGATAAATCTAAAACTAAAAAAGATAAATCAATAGAATCAGAAAATGCTATTGATGACAATCAATTGAGTATATTTAATATCTTAGATGAAGAAAGTAACTAAGAAACAGCAAGTATTAGATTTGTCAGTAGAGTTGATCAATCAACCTAAAGCAGTTGAATTCAGTTTAAAGAAAGAAAATGAGGATTGTTTAATTTTATCTTACTCAGAAAGTCCAACAGGATTAATATGTAGAATATACTTTAGAGGTCAAGAAATAATGAGATACTATGATGATGAGTTTGATTTTAAAATAGCTTGTGGTATTTCAAAAACATTAAATGGATATTTATATTTAGCAAATAGAACAAAATGGCGTGAAGTAAAAGGCAGTCGTAGCTATTCAGGTTATGGTTATGATGTTTATCCTAAATTGTTATGTATTGAAGATTTAAAGGAAGAGTATTATGCAGAGTATTTTAGTTATTGTGATATAAGCATTTTTACAGGTTTTAGATATGGTGATTATAGCGAAGAGAACTTTGATAATTTATTAGGGATAATGACAGACAAGCAAGTTGAATATATTTCAAAAAATGGGACTACTGCATTATTATATCTATATTTATGTACTGAGAATTATTTCAATAAAAATCAATATACTTTTATCGTTAATAATAATTTGAATGTTCAAGAGGCTATATTTTATTTGAATAGCAAGTCAACTGACTTAGAATTAATTAAAAAAATGTATGAATGTAATTATAACTATGATGATTATAAAATCATTAAAAAACATTTAACAAATAAGCAAATAAAAGAGTACAGACAACTTAACAAGAAGACTGCTCATTTATACCTAGATTATATTAGTATGTTACAAAACAACAATATGGCAATCAATAAAGGCAATAAAATGCCTAAACAAATAAAAAGCAAACACGATAAACTAGTTGAGTATCTACAAAATCTAGAGAGAATTGAGAAACAAAAGGAAATAGAAAAATTAGACTTAGTTTTTGTAAAACCTAGTGAACTATTTGAGCAAGTAGAAACTAAAAATCTAAAAGTAATTAGATTAATAGGTTTAGAGGCCTTTGAAAATGAAAGTGAAGAGTTAAAACATTGTTTAAAACAAGCCTACTTTGAAAGAGCTGCTAAAGGAGAGACAACAATATTAGCAGTTAGAAATAAAAAACAACTAGATAAGCCTTTTTATACAATTCAGTATGAGGATGGTGAAGTAAGACAGTTCTATGGTAGAGGCAATAACACTATTAGTCAAAGTGAGTTTAAAAATGAGTTAAATATGATTAAAAACAAATTGGAGCGTTTAGATAACAATGTCTTATATTAGCCAAGAAAAGAAACTATTAAAATTATTGAAATGTGACAATAACGAATTATCAAAGGAGATAAAAGCTCATGAAGTTGTTAATAGGTAAAGAATATATAAGTAAATTTAATTTAATAATTAGAGAATTTGATACTTATAGAGATGTGAAAAAAGGAACAAAGGTAGTACTTTGTGATACAGAGAATAATAATGTTTTTTTCTCACCGGTTCATTGTATGGATAGAGATTTGTTTTTAATTACTTTTGAAAAATATAAAGAGCAAGAGTATCAATATATAATTTCTCATAAATAATTAGAGATAATAATGTTATTGAAATCAATTATAAAGATGTGAGAATTGAGAATTATAACAAAAAGAATTGAGGTATGTTAATGATCATAAATGGTGATGCACGAAAAGAAGTAAAAAAGCTATCTAACGTTCAAACAATTATTACTAGCCCACCATATTTTAATTTACGTGATTATGACTGTGAAAATCAAATCGGTTTAGAAAACAATGTAGATGATTATTTGAAAGAATTAAAAGAAGTATTTGAAGCTTGTTACGAGGTCTTAAATAAGGATGGACTCTTGTTTGTGAATATAGATGATACATACTACTATCCTAGACCTAGAGAAGAAAATAAATGGGGAAAAGCAAAGAAGTTAGGAACATTTAGACCAGGTATTGATAAAGATGAAAGATATAAAATATCATCACTTATGGCCATACCAGAAAAAATGGTATTAATGTTAATGGATATTGGTTATATTTTCAGACAGCGTATAGTATGGCAAAAGCCAAGTTGTATGCCTGAAAGTGTTACAAATCGATTTACAAAAGATTTTGAAATGATATATATGTTTAGCAAATCAAAAGACTATAAGTTTAATCAATTAAAAGAGCCAATGTTAAGTGATGATTTATCTAGACCTAGAGGAAGTAAAGGATCGCTAAAAGCACACTCCGGATCCGGAGTGAGAAAAGAGCAGTCGTTAAAAACAGAATATGTTAGAAATATGAGAAGCGTATGGTCAATAACTGGTAAAAACACTACAGAACATAGAGCAACATTTCCGGATGAACTAGCAAAAAGATTAATTGAATGTTCTACAGATGAAAATGATAAAGTTCTTGATTTGTTTGCTGGAAGTTTTACTACAAGTTCTGTGGCCAAAAAGCTTAATAGAAAATATGT
>JAJDGJ010000057.1 GCA_030265585.1 Erysipelotrichaceae bacterium OttesenSCG-928-M19
TTAAAAGTAATTGTATATTCGCCAACTTTATCAACATTAACACTACCAGTTACACTAATATCAGTTATTTCACCATCAATAGCATCAGTTGCACTAACACCAAAGATTGTTTTTAAATCATCACTTGAAATTGCTGCTGAACCAACCTTAACACTATGCTCAGCAATTGTTGTTTCAATAACTGGTGCTGTTGTATCAATAGTAAATGTCTCTGTTATTGTTTCACTAATATTTCCAGCAGCATCCTTAGCACTAACTTCTAGTGTGTAAACTCCATCTTCAGTAACTTGAGCAAGAATATCTTGTGGTGATGCTACATCAGTACCACTAGCCACAACTTCACCATCTTTGGTAAGTGTGTATGTTAATAGTGGTGCTTCATCAATCGCATCTGTAGCACTTATTACTATTTCTGTTGGATTAATTTTTGAAGTAGGTGCAATTTCCACCTCAACTGTTGGTGCCACTGTATCAACTGTAAATGTATCTGTTAGCGTTTCACTAACATTACCAGCCGCATCTTTAGCAGATAATTCAACTGTGTAAACACCATCTTCACTTGCTTGAGCAAGAATATCTTGTGGTGATGCTACATCAGTACCACTAGCTACAACTTCACCATCTTTGGTAAGTATATATGTTAATAGTGGTGCTTCATCGATTGTATCCGTTGCACTTAATTCAACTTTTGTTGGATTAATCTTAGTCGTTGGTTCTATTTCAATACTAGCAACTGGTGCTGTATTATCTATTGTAAAAGTGAATGTTTGTTCCTCTGAAACATTACCACTTTCATCTGTTGCTGTAGCTGTTACAGTATAAACACCATCTTCAGTAGGAAGTGTGATTGTACTCGTTGTTCCACTATCTACTGTTTCATTATCACCATCAACAATTTCCCAATTATATGTTATTTCACCATCAGCATTATCAGTTGCACTTAAAGTTACCTCTGTTGGATTTATTACTAAATCATCTTTAGAAGCAATCTCTAATTCAGGTGCTGTCGTATCTTCAACAATTACAGTAATAGTTTTCTCAACAGCCTTATTACCATCTTTATCAGCATTTGATTCATAAACTACTGTATACTCGCCAACTTTATTAATATCGAAGCCACCATCTGCTTTAACACTAACTTCTAAGTCAGTTGTTCCATCCTCAGCATCTGAAACGCTTGCTAAAGAAAGTAGACCTGTAAAACTAATGTCACCTGCTTCGAGTGTTACACCTTCAGCTTCAATAACTGGTGTTGAGTTAGGTTTTACAATAACTTCTATCTCAGCCTCTTTAATTTGTCCATATAAATCTTTAATACTTACTGTAACAGTTGCAGTACCTGCACTTACTCCTGTAATTGTAATTGGTGTTGTTACATTGCTATCTCCGCTAGTTATTGTTCCATTTGTACCAACAGAAGCAATTGCTCTACTACTACTTTCAGCTTTGACACCATCTTCATCATACGTTTTATCTGAAATAGTTTCAAAGAATGATGGTTCAATAATAGCATTGACAGTTGTATTATTTGTAACTCCCTTACCATCTAGTGGTCCAAGAATTGTTACTGAAGTTTTATCTGTTGATAATTTTAAATCCACAGGTGGATTATATTCAAGTAATCCAGCGTAAATATATTTTGATGTATCCTTAGTTGGATCAATGTCCTCTGCCATTCCTGTTAAATCACCAGCTTGGAAAACATCTGAGTCAAATTTATAGTCATTTCCAACATTCTTAGGTGTAAAGACACCACCATCATTAGTTACACTTGAGAAGTCAATTTTATAATTCCCATTTGGTAAATTAATAAATTTATACTCTCCTGAACTATTTGTTGTAGCAATAATTTGGTTTGAAGTTGCTGGATCAATATATGGTTGATAATCACCATTTGCATCTAGTTTAAATAGTGTTACCTCAATACCACCTAATGTACCATCACCAGCACCATATAATCCATCTTTATTTTCATCCTTGAAAACAATACCTGAAATCTCACCAATTACTAAGTTTGCTCCAACTTTAGTTGCATCATCACCATATCCAGACATTCCTGCATCATAGTAATAATATGGCTTAAAATCATTGATTGCCCCTAATTTATCAGTATCTTTAACACTTTCAGCTGTTTCATCAACTACATATACAAACTCTATTACAGCTTTTTCATGAATATCAATTCCAACATTATTTACAAGTTGAATCATATTAGCATTTTCATTAAATGTACTTGAATAAACATCTTTTTCATAATTATTTGCAATATCCGGATCAGTTGAATATGACAATTCATAGTTCTTTGCTTTTTCACTAGTTACATCTATTTGTGCACCAGTTTCAGTATCAATTTGATATACTTTGATAACAGGTTGTACAGAACCAAGTTTCATATTCCATTTTGTCGTTTCTTCTTGGAATTCTTCTCCATAATTTGTCCCTTCTTTAGGTACTGGAATCCAAGTTTTTACTTTAGCTGCTTGATCTCTATTGTTAAATACTTCCATTGTATAGATTGCTTCTGTACCAGGTGTAAAGCTAATCGCACTATCTGGATTGTCTTTATCATAGTAATCTGATCTATCATCATATTTTGATGCCTTAATATAAGTATCAATAATAACATTATTAAATGGTTGAATATTTAAAGTTGTTCCTTGATAAGCACTGTTTAATGTATCGTCATTCTTCCCATTTCTATTTATATCATTGATATCTTTAATATTGATGCCACTGCCGTGTTTTGCCATTGTTACTTTACCAGATTTATCATAAGTATAAACTAAATCAGACCAATTATAAATCCCAAAAGTTGTCAAAGTTGATTTAAGTGTATAATTAATTTTTGTTATACCAAATGTACCCACATAATACCCATCATCATTCAAGTAATACCCACCTAAAGGTTGTTTAAATGAAATTTCGACATATTCTTCATCATTAACAATATATGGATCACTTACATCAAATGCGACTTCTTTATTACCTGGATATATTATCTTAACTGAATCTTTATCTAATGTTACTCCTTCTGGTAGCTTAATAATCATAGTCGGTTCTTCTATTACCAAAATATTTGAATAGTAAAGTGAACTTGTATCAACCGTCTGTGAAATATTCATTTCAGTTCCTGATGAAAAAACATTCGATGGCGCTGAAATATTAAATTGGTTACTTGCTATAGGCGTACTTCTTGTCAATGTTGATGTTGCCTCTACAATTGTTGTATCATTAATAACACCCTCAACACTCTTATATGTTTTGTAATTAATAGTTGCCTTATCTACTCCATCAACTAAAGTCGCGAAAATAATATTTTCTCCTTCTGTTCTTTGAGTACCACCACCACTTTTAAATCCTTTCTCAAGTGTATCATATTCAACAACTACTTTTGTGAAATATTCACTTGATGCCAATCCTTGATTATATTGAGTTAGAGAAACTGAATTTCCTACAAACTCTAATTCTTCATTACTTAA
>JAJDGJ010000058.1 GCA_030265585.1 Erysipelotrichaceae bacterium OttesenSCG-928-M19
TGAGCTTTGCACCTTTACTTTCTAAAATATTTATTAATTCATCACGTTTATAGTTTTCTAAGGTACCAGTAATAACAACAACCTTATTACTAAACTCACTATTACTTTGATTTGCTGTCTGTTTATTCTCCATCTTTAAACCTAAAGTAGATAAAGTATTAATTAATTCAATATTCTCAGCAATTTTAAAGTAGTCAACTAATGATTGGGCTATTTTAGGCCCAATTTCATCAATTAGAACTAAATCATCATATTGTGCTTGAATAATATCGTACATTGTTGAATAATGTTTAGTTAAAATTTTCGCACCTTTTTCACCAAGATGACGAATTCCTAAACCAAAAAGAACACGATCTAAACTAGCCTCTTTACTTGCATTAATACTAGTAATTAAATTTGTAAAAGATTTTTGACCAAAACCTTCTTTTTCAACAATCATTGCTTCTTTATCTTGTAAACGATATATATCAGCAATTGACTTAAACAAACCATCATTATAAAATTGTTCAACAATTCTTTCACCCAAACCAACAATATTCATTGCTTTACGTGAAGCAAAATGAATTATTGCCTCAATTTGTTTTGCTGGACAATTTGGATTAAGACAATAATAATCAACACTATTATTAATCTGTTGCAATGGATGATAACAAATAGGACACTGTTTTATCATCATAACCTTTTGAGAATCAGGCTTTCTTTTATTACTAAGTGCACGAACAACTTCTGGAATAATATCCCCTGCTTTTCTAATAACTACAAAATCACCAACTCTAATATCTTTTTGTTGGATATAGTCATAGTTATGTAATGTGGCTCTACTAACTGTTGATCCTGCCACTACAACAGGCGTTAAAACAGCATTTGGAGTAATTTGACCAGTTCGACCTACAGTATAAATAATATCTTCTAATTGTGTTTCAACCTCTTCGGCCGCAAACTTGTAGGCAATCGCAAATTTAGGGAATTTAGCAGTAAAACCTAATAATTCTTGCGTTTTAAAATCATTAACTTTTAAAACAGCCCCATCAATATCATAATCGTTACTAGAACGTTTATTCTCAATTTTTTGAATTTCATCAAGAACATTATCAATAGTATCTAATTGAACAATTTGTTCATTAACACAAAAACCAAGTTCCTTTAAAAACTGTAATGATTCATAATGAGATTGTAGTTCTAGTTCTTGATAGTTAGCAACTGTATAAAAATAAGCATCTAGCTTTCTTTGTGCTACAACACTAGAATCTAATTGTCTCAAAGTACCAGCAGCTGCATTACGAGCATTCGCAAATAACGGTAAGCCTAAAGCATGTTGTTTTTCATTTAACAAATTAAAATTGGATCTTTTTAAATATACCTCACCACGAATGGTAAGATTAATTTTTTTATTTAAGACAATTGGAATTGTCTGAATCGTTTTAATATTATTAGTTACATCTTCTCCAATTTGACCATCACCACGAGTAACACCTTGCACTAAATAGCCATCTTCGTATGTTAGTGATATTGCAAGACCATCAATCTTTGGCTCTAAAACATAAGCATAATTAGAAAATTCTTTTTTTATTCTATGATCAAAATTTAGTAAATCATCAATATTAAAAGCATTATCTAATGAATACATTGGATAAACATGGTTAACTTTATTAAATTTATCTAAAATTTCATAACCTATTGTTCTTGTTATAGAGTCATTTTGAAGATACTCTGGATAAGTAGCTAATAGTTGTTTTAATTCTTGATATTGTTGATCATATTCATAATCAGAGATACTAGGATTATCTAAAGTATAATATTCATAAGCATATTTTTTTAATCTAGTTTCCAATTCATTAATTTTTTTGACAATATCATTCAATTTTAGCCACCTCTTCACTCATAATAACTTAATTATTATAGCATATTTTTTAGCCTTTGACCATCTTTTCTAAAGCATCTTTAGCTGCATTTTGTTGTGCTTTTTTCTTAGAACTACCACTTCCATAACCTAAAACTAGATCATCCATTAAGACTTTAAATTTAAATAGTGGTTGATTGGCAGTACCAGTAGCTTCAAGTAACTCATAAGATACTGTTCGCTTGCTATCAGCTTGGACATATTCTTGAAGTTTTGTCTTGTAATCCTCTAAGTCTTCAAAACGATCTTCTGCAATCGATTGATAGAGAACTTCTAAGAATTTGGAAGCATCCTCAATACCATTACTTAAATAGATAGCTCCTAAAACTGCCTCAAAGACATTAGCTTGGACAGATTTCTTCTTTGTACCACCAGATTTTTGTTCCCCTTTACCAACCTTAATATACTCAGATAATGAATAAGCCACCGCAAATTGGGCTAATGAATCTTCTCTAACTGCTTTAGCACGCAAAACAGTTAACTCCCCTTCATCAATATTAGGATATTTATTATAAATATAATCAGAAACTAAAAATTGCAAAATAGCATCACCCATAAACTCTAGTCTTTCATAATTATATTCAACTTTATTGATTTCATTAGCGTATGAAGGATGAACTAAAGCTTGATTAATTAACTCTTCATTTTTAATATTAATATTTAATTTATCTTTTAAATAAGCCGAATAACCCACATAAACACTCCTTGTTTTTAATAGTATTACTGTAACTAGTATAACGTATTTTAAAATAGATTGCTTTAATTTTTTAAAAATAAACATATTTAAGTATATTCATTATTAAAAATAAATTACTAAAAAAAGAACATAATTTATGTTCCTTTTAATAAACTAGAGTTCAGGACCTCTATTTTGATAATCATTCTGGTTAGTATTTTTTTTAATTGTATCTATAACAATTTCTTCAGTTGCAAGCTTGTCATGGTTGAGATCTTTGATATTTTCATAAAAAGCAACTAATGCCATTTGTTGATAAGGAATTAACCATAAATAACCAATAAACGTAATCCACGCTAGAATAGACCAACCAATAAAAGAAAGCATTAAGATAAACAAATCCATCTTATAACCATTCATAATTTCTCTACTCTCTGTAATACATGAAATTGGTTTAAAATCTTCATTACGTTCCATTTTATCTTTAAATACTAAAAAAGCTTGTGCATAAGAAAATGATTTTATAATGCCTGGAATTATAAATAATAAAGACCAAAGCAGTAACATACCATAATATTGTAGTGTTAAAATTAAAAACTTACCTAAATAGCCTTTTTTGATAATGTCTAGTTGATCATCAAAGACATTAACTTTTCGATTGTGATCTCTAAAAAGAGTTAAATATATTAAATAAACAATATTGAAAGCTACAATCGAAAAAAAGTAAATTCCAATGTAAAAAATTATTAGTCCAATTAAATTTAAATCATAGTAGAAATAATTATCGTTAACATAAAAATAAATAAAATAGTCATCTGCAGTTGTTACAGGCATTAAACCATACATAAAAATTGGGATTAAAAACAAAATGATAACTACAATAGGTATTACAAATG
>JAJDGJ010000060.1 GCA_030265585.1 Erysipelotrichaceae bacterium OttesenSCG-928-M19
GTATACTGGAGAAGTAGGATATGGTCGTTTACCAAAGAACAGCAATCCTTATGAAGTTATGGTTTCTTTATCAACTGCTCAAGATTTAATAAGTGATAATGAGAAGGTTGCTGACTTATTGAATAAAAAAGTATACATATCAATAACTAATATGGAAACAGAAAAAAACAAAATAGCAGAAGCTACTATTGTAGGGATTACATCTGATAATACTTTATTTAGTGCAACCTATATTACTGATGATACCTATCGTGTCTTAGTCAAAGATCTTTTTGATATTAAAATAGAGGATACTAAGACAAGAATTGTTCAGTTGGTCGTTAATGATGAAAATGTTAAAGAATATGTTAAAGAGTTAAATGATAGTCAAGATGAATATACTTACGAAACAACCTCAGATAGTATCCTAGGAACGGTTAATACTATTTTAGATGTTGTTCGCAATGGTTTAGTTGCCTTTTCATCAATTTCGGTTGTCGTAGCCATCTTGATGATAGCGATCGTTGTTTATATTTCTGTATTAGAAAGAAAGCAAGAAATTGGTATTATTCGTGCTATTGGTGGTAAGACAAAAGATATTAGAAATATGTTTTTAGGTGAATCACTCGTTATTGGATTATTATCAGGTTTGATTGGAACCACGATTGCCTATGGAATTTGTTATGGTATAAATCAACTTATCTGGAGTGCTTTACAAACAATGAATGAAAATATCCCGTATGTTAATGTTGCAAATTTAGAGCCAACAACGGCCTTAATTTTAATTGCTATCTGCGGTGTTCTAAGTGTTATCTCAGGTTTAGTACCTTCACTTAAGGCTGCTAAACTTGATCCAATTGATGCGATTAGAAAGAAATAGAATGATGTTAAATAAAGCAATAAGTTAAAAGACTTATTGTTTTTTTTATTGTAAGGAAAATAATGATGAGTTTATTGTTATATTAGTCAAAACACTACTTGCTAACAGAGTATCTTCTGTGCAAAAAAATGAAAAAAAAGATAATTTTGCACTAGTATATTTTTACTATTGTGCTTATTTTAAAGGGATATTACGATATATTTATAGATTTTGATGATAATCTATAAAAAAATATAATGGTGTAATTTTATTTTATGTTCACCTGTTTACAATTAACTAAAAATATGGTATCTTTTGAACATAGAACGAAATATATAAGGAGGACAAATTAAATGTCAGATTTAAAGAACAAAGGGTTTGGAACAAGAAGTATTCATAATGAAATTCATGAAAATGAATATGGAGCATTAACATTCCCAATTTTCGCAACATCAACTATTGTTTTTGACGATGCACAACAAGGGGGACGTCGTTTCGCATTAGAAGAAGGTGGGTTTATTTATTCTCGTTTAGGAAATCCATCAACAATGTATTTAGAACAAAAAATGGCAAGTCTTGAAGGATGCGAAGCAGCATTAGCATTGAGTTCAGGAATGGGAGCAATCGGAACTGTATTTATGACTGCTTTAAAAACAGGAGATCATGTAGTTTCAGATAAAGTAATTTATGGATGTACACATGCTTTATTTGAGCATCAATTACATAAATTTGGAATTGATGTAACATTCGTTGACTTCACTAATGAAGCAGAAGTAAAAGCAGCAATTAAAGAAAATACTAAAATTCTTTATGTTGAAACACCAGCTAACCCAACATTAAAAATTGTTGATTTAGCAGTGGTTGCTAAAATTGCTAAAGAGCATAACTTAATGAGTGTTGTTGATAATACTGTAGCAACACCATATCTTACAAGACCAAAAGAATATGGAATTGATGTAATTGTGCATTCAGCAACTAAATACTTAAATGGTCATGGTGATGTTATCGCTGGTATTATTTGCGGTGATAATGATTTCTTAACTAAATGTCGTCTAGAGGGACAAAAAGATATTACAGGATCAGTTATGTCAGCATTCGATGCTTTCTTAATTAACCGTGGTTTAAAAACATTACATGTTAGAATGGATAAACATTCTGAAAATGCAATGAAAGTAGCTGAGTTCTTAGATGGACATCCAGCAGTTAAAATTGTTTACTATCCAGGGTTAAAATCACATGCTAATCATGAGATTGCTAAAAAACAAATGGGTGGTAAATATTCTGGATTACTTGCTTTTGAATTAAAAGGTGGATATGATGCAGCATTAAATCTTGCTAACTCATTACAAGTATTCAAATTAGCAGTATCACTTGGAGATTGTGAATCATTAATTCAACACCCTGCAAGTATGACTCACTCACCATATTCAGCTGAGGATCGTTTAGCAGCAGGCATTGATGATGGATTATTAAGAGCTTCAATTGGATTAGAAGATGTTGATGATATTATTAATGATCTAAAAGTTCAATTAGATAAATTAGTATAATAATAAAATAAGAAAGGCTATTATAAATAGTCTTTTTTTTCCTTTAAAAAGAGAACAGTCTTAAATGAACTATCATATTAAAGGAATACAGCATCTAGAAATAATATTGAATATGATAATATCTTAGTTATTTATAAGAAGTGATATGAATTTTTAATATTACTTCTTTTTAAATTCGTTTTATTAACTAAAATATATTATAATTAATATTAGGATAAGAAAAGAGTGATATTATGGAAAAGATTTTAATTGTCGAAGATGATAATGATATTAATGGACTACTAAATGATTTATTATCACCTTTTTATAGTGTGAGTCGTGCTTTTGCTGGTAGTGAAGCTAAAAGTATCTTAGCTATTGAAAGTTTTGATTTAGTTATCTTAGATTTAATGCTTCCTGGTCTTTCAGGTGAAGAATTGATTAAAATAATTAGGGAGAAATCTAATATGCCAATTATTGTAGTCACAGCAAAGGCAGATATTAGTGTTTTAGTTGATGTTTTAGCTTTAGGAGCTAATGATTATATTGCTAAGCCATTTAATACGCAAGAGGTAATTGCTCGTATTAAAGCACAACTAATGCATAGTAATAAAGTACAAGATGAATTAAAAGTGGGTAAATTAGTGCTTGATCAAAATAAGTACCAAGTGTTAATTGATAATGAGCCTTTAACTTTAACACAAAAAGAATATGAGATTTTAAAAACTTTAATGATATATCCTGATCGTGTTTTTACAAAGGCTAATCTCTATGAGCAAATCTGGCAAGATACTTATTATGGTGATGACAATACGATATCAGTTCATATTTCAAGATTAAGAAACAAATTAAAAGAGAAAACAAATGAAGATTTTATTGAAACTGTTTGGGGTATTGGCTTTAAATTAAAAAGTTAAGACTTATTTAAGATTTATGTAATAGATTTGTAAAA
>JAJDGJ010000006.1 GCA_030265585.1 Erysipelotrichaceae bacterium OttesenSCG-928-M19
GTAGGTTGGGGGTTCAAGTCCTCTAGCCGGCACCAGGGAGAGGTAGCGAAGTGGCTAAACGCGACTGACTGTAACTCAGTTCCTTAGGGTTCGGCGGTTCGAATCCGTCCCTCTCCACCATTTTGGGGATTAGCCAAGCGGTAAGGCACCGGACTTTGACTCCGTCATTCACTGGTTCGAATCCAGTATCCCCAGCCATATATGTCCTGTTAGCTCAGACGGTAGAGCATCTGACTTTTAATCAGAGGGTCACAGGTTCGAATCCTGTACAGGATACCATTTTTTAAAAACCAGTTTATATTAACACTTGCCCAGGTGGCGGAACTGGTAGACGCACAGGACTTAAAATCCTGCGAATAGCGATATTCGTGCCGGTTCGATTCCGGCTCTGGGCACCATACGAAATCTAACTTCTAGTACTAGAAGTTTTTTTATTTATCTTAAAACATTGTTGCAATTTAACTAACATTAGTTATAATTAATTAAAGAGGTGATGATAATGATTAAAACAACGATAGAAATTAAAAACGAGAATATTTTAAAAAATTTAAAATATATGAAAGATAATTACCATAAAGAATTTATTTTCGTTTTAAAAAACAATGCTTATAATACTGGTTTGATTACAACAACAAAAACTTGTTATCAAGCTGGTTATCGTTACTTTGCTGTCTGTACAATTACTGAAGCTTTGCAAGTTAGAGAGCATGCTAAAGAGGCTTTTATTTTTATTATGAATCCTTTAGATCATGAGGAAATACTACTAGCAATTGAAAATGATTTTGTTATTAATCTAAGTAGTAAAGAGTGCTTTGAAAAACATCAAGGAATATTAGCCAATGCTCGCTTACATTTAAAAGTAAATGTTGGTATGAATCGTTTTGGATTTAATGATATAACTGAGATTAATGATTTAATAAACAATAATTCTAATATTGAAGGATTATATACTCATTTTCCAGTTGCAGACTTAGATGATTTAACAATGCATAATCAACAGGTTGTTTTCTTTGCTGAAATCTATGAGCAAATTACTAATAAGAATCAATTAAAGATGATTCATGCCGAGAATAGTGCCACAGCATTATATCAAGATGAAAGATTAGCTTTCTGCAATTATTCAAAAATTGGTTTATTAGGTTATGGAACAACGCCTTTAAAGTTAATTGATGAATTAGTTCCTGTTTTTTATGTTACAACGCAAATAGCTTCTCTTATTGAAGTGTTAGAAGATGGCTATGCCGGTTATGGTATTAAGGCAAAGGTTACAAAAGGAATGAAACTTGCTGTATGCCCAATTGGTTATGGCGATGGTTTATCAAAATTACGTGATGTAATCCCTGTTATCATCAATGATAAAGAATATCAAGTTCTATCAATTACTATGTCACATTTAATCATAGCAGTTGATAATAATGTTAAAGTTGGAGATAGTGTTGAGGTTTATGGTGATCGTGTTAAACTTGATCATATGTATCTAATTACAGGAATTCCATCAGCAATTCAAATGACATCTTTACATACAGAAATGATGTAATAATAACTTATCGTAATACTTTTATTATGGACAAATAAAATATTAATTTGACAAGCTAATAGGAGAATAATATAATTAATATAGTAATTAGCTTAGGCTAAACAAAAAAATGAAAGAGGTTTTTGAAATGAAAGGTAATGAAAAATTAATCGATATGTTGAATGTATTGCTTGCTGAAGAATTAACAGCAATTAATCAATATATTGTTCATGCAGAGATGTGTGAGGATTGGGGTTATGGTAAACTTCACTCTAGTTTTGAGAAAAGAGCAATTGATGAAATGAAGCATGCTGAAAAATTAATTGGTCGTATTTTATTTTTAGAAGGGACACCAATTGTTAGTAATTTAAATAATATTAATATTGGAAGTGGTGTTGATCTTCAAGTAGAAAATGATCGTGTTTCAGAAGCTGCTGCAATCAAATTATATAATGAAGCAATTATTCTTGCAGGAGAAGTAAAAGACTATGCTACAAGAGATATTTTAACAGAAATATTGAATGATGAAGATGCTCATATTGATGAACTTGAAGAACAACTTGATCAAATTGAACAAATGGGATTATCATTATTCTTAACAACTCAAGTATAATAAATTACAGTGAAAATAATAAAAGTTAGTTGATTTTAACTAACTTTTTTATTTGTTATGAACACTATAAGCAATTTTATGTTTCTCAGTATTTATCATGATATAATTTGATAATTGAAAATAATTATGTGAAAAGAGGCATATAATGCAAGAATATTTAATTGATAATCGAGAAGTTTTAGAGCTCTCAAATGGTTACTATCGCTTTTATGGAGCAAGTCAGAGTTGGTATCAATCAATTTTTAAAAGACAAGCAGGCTGTGGTCCAACAACAGCGACTAATCAATTACTTTATTTATCCCAAAATGATAGTTACTATCGAGATATTTTTTTAAAAGAATTAAACTATCAAAATGTCTTTGAAATGATGAATAATGTTTGGAAAGATATAACACCAGGTTTAATGGGTGTCAATCGTTTAGATATTTATGAAACAGGTATTATAAAGTATATGCAACGATTTGCTGTTAAAATAGCTGTTGATTCACTTAAGATAGCTGTTGATAATAGGGTAAGTGAAACAGTAGTTAAGGAGTATTTGATTAAACATCTAAGTAAAAATAGACCGATTGCTTTTCTAAATCTTTCCGCAGGGAAATTATATAATTTAAGTAATTGGCATTGGGTTTTAATTGTTGGTTTAACTATTATTGAGAATAGTTTAATTGCTCATATTTATGATGAAGGTAGTTATAAAAAAATTGATTTATCATTATGGTTAAATAGTACAACCAAAGGTGGAGGGTTTGTGGCTTTACATCATGAATAATTACTAACAAATAAAATTCAAGATGCTATAAAGTAATTTAAAGGAAGTATTATTATTTGTAGAATAAAATATTTTTTTTATTATTTTATCTTGTTCATTTGTTTATAGTACTGTTATAATGTAAAAGAAAGGGTTTGATAATATGAAAAATATCTTAGTGTTAACAAGTAGTCCAAGATATAATGGTAACTCTAATAAACTAGCATTAGCGTTTTGTAATGGTGCTTGAGATAAAGGACATAATGTTACAGAGGTTAATTTAGCATCCTTAAAAATATTACCCTGTGTTGCCTGTGGTAAATGCTGGTCAAATAATAAACCATGTATTTTTAATGATGATAGTAATCAACTTGAAGAAGTGTTATTTAAAACTGACATTATTGTATTAGTAGGACCAGTTTATTGGTATACTTTTAATGCTCAAATGAAATTAATGTTGGATAAATTATACCCATACATTGAAAAGAAACTGCCTCGACCATTACCGATTAAACAAAGTTATTTACTAGCTTGTTGTTTTGATGATAGTCTGGATACTTTTAGTGGTATGGTGCAAACCTATTTAGATATTACTAAATATATGAAATGGGAAGATGCTGGCCAATTACTAGTTACTAAAGTAGGTTTGGAAAATGATATTGATAATAATGTTGCATTAGAACAAGCTTATACAATGGCAAACAATATTGAATAAAAAAATAACAGATAATTTCTGTTATTTTTTAATGTTTAATTCATCAAATACTTTACCAATTTTTTCTTTAGCCTCATCTTTAGCATCATCTATTTCATCTTTAATATTATCTTTAACTTCATCTATTTCATCCTTAATACTATCCTTGACTTTATTAGCAGCTTTTTCTAGACTACTTTGTGCTTCCTCGATTGATTTAGGTAAATCAAAATCATCAGTTGCGTCTTCAATTTTATCTTTTACCTTATCAGTAAAATCTCCAATTGAATCTTGAGCATCTTCCACTATTTTTGGTAAATCAAAATCCTTTGCCATAAGGGCACCTCCTAATATAAATTATCTTTTAATATTTATATTATATTCTAGTTTTAAGCTTTTGACTACTATAATGTTTTTGAAACATACAAAAAACAAATTTACATGAAATGAAATATCCATTATAATATAATGGTATAGAAACGAGTGGATATTATGAAAATTAATCGAATTAGTAGAACAATACACTATATTGTTGCAATAGGCGCTAGTTTAGGTGGCGTAGCGGCTTTAATTAATCCTAAAGCTCCACTAGGTATGTCATATGAGAATTTACATGGTATCTTTGATAACTTTTTAATTCCGGGATTATTTCTTTTAATTGTAATTGGCTTTGGTAATTTTTTAGCAGCATTAACATTAAAAAATAATAGTATTCTTGGCAATTATCTGAGTTTAATTTTAGGTTTTATTATGGTGTTATGGATTATTATTCAATGCCTAATTTTAAAGAGTATTGTCATATTACATATTATTTTTTTAATTATTGGCTTTATTCAATTATTTTTAAATTTAGTCATATTAAAAAGGGAAGTTTTATTTCCCTTTAATGTTTTAAGTGATTATTTTTAAACGGCAATTAAACTAACTTTTGTAATATTTTTATTGCTTGAAATATCTTCCACAATATCAATATATGCGTATTTTCTAGGTAGTTCAATTGTATATATTGTAACATATATTTTATTATTATCTTCAGTTAGAACCTTAAAATCAATATCTTTTATGGTAATATTATGCTCATTAAAGTATTGATAAATAAAATCTTTTGTTTCACGATGTTGATAATTAATTTCAATTCGTCTAAGATGTGGAATTTTAATCAAACGTTTTAATAAAACAAGCACAATTAAAATAATGATAAAACCACTAATTGCTATTGTATACATACCCATACCAATTGCAATACCAAGACCGGCAACAGCCCATAATGAAGCAGCAGTAGTTAGACCAGAAACAAAATGTTTGGTTACAATTATTGTTCCAGCACCTAGAAAACCAATACCACTAATAATTTGAGCAACGAGATGACCTTGTTCATAGATAAAGATATTACTTATCTCTGGATTCTTTAAAGCCATTTGGTAAGCATTTTGAGCAAGCTGTACTTGAACTAAGGCAATTATTGTTGCTCCAGTACAAACTAGAATATGAGTTCTTAGGCCTGCTGGACGATTTTTAAATTCACGATCAAATCCAATGACTCCAGATATGATTGTTGCCATAATTACTCTAATTATAATGTCTTGAACACTCATATAATTACCTCCTTTTCATTAATTATACGCTAAAATCAACTATTTGTCAGTGCAAATAATAAATTTTAAGTAAAAAATAGTTATCTTTATTGATAAAATATTATGATTATGATAGGATATTTAATATAAAAGACATCGCCGGATGTCAAGAAATAATAATGTACTATAGGCCTTTGCAGTACATTGTTATTTCTTTTTTTATTTTAGGAGGTTAAGTTATGGAATGGTTATTTTTAATTATGGCAGGTCTACTTGAAATTATCTGGGCTTATACATTGACACTCTCGCATAGTTTTACAGTATTACCTTATTCACTATTAACGATTTTCTTGGTTATTTTATGTTTTTATTTTTTAGAGAAGGGTATTGCTAAGCTTGGTATAGGTATCTCATATGCAACTTTCACTGCCTTTGGAACAATCGGAACTTATTTCATTGCAATTTATCTTGAGCAAGTAACAATTAATATTTTTAGTATTATAGCAATAGTTGTCTTAATAGGCGGTATTGTTGGGCTTAAGACAATTCAAAAGAAAGGAAATGATCAATAATGGCTTGGTTTATTTTGATTATATCATCCTGTTTTGAAGTACTAGTGATGATTAATCTTGCGAAATCTAATGGTTTTAAGAATATTAAATATACATTACTAGCACTTGTTTTTCAAGTTATTTCAATTTTGTTATTAGGTTATACCTTGCAATATTTAAGTATTAATTTAGCTTATGCAACTTGGACTGGTTTAGGAACAATCGGAAGTGTTATTTATGGTATTATCTTTTTAAATGAAACAAGAGATTATCGAAAATTTATTTTTATGTCATTAATTATGATAGGAATTATTGGTCTTAAATTAACAACCTGACTTATTATATTATGATATAATTTAAGATATCAATAAGATAGTGAGGGATATCATGTTAAAAAGAATTATCTATATTGTACTTGTATTATTAGCTAGTTATGGATGTATTAGTGATAGTAATGAAAAATACTTAAACATAAATAAAGATACGATTATAGAACGTGTTATTCCTTTAACTGAGTATGAAATTATTACATATCCTAAAGATAGTTTTGAATACTATGTTCAACATTTAAAGTTAAAGAAAGATGGTGAAAAAGTATATCTTTATGATGGTACTTTAAAGAGTAATCAAAAACTTCATCTTGCTGTTATTGATCTTGATGTGGGGAATCGAGATTTACAACAATGTGCTGATGCTATTTTTAGAATTAGAGCTGAATATTTATTTGAAAACAAAAGATATGATGAGATTGCTTTTCATTTAACAAATGGCTTTGTTTATAAGTATAGTGATTATCAAGCTGGCTATCGTCTTCAAGTTGCAGCTAATGAGACTTGGTTAGAACAAAAGGCAGACTTTAAAATATCGTATCAAAGTTTTAGAGAGTATCTTGATGAAGTTTTTATGTATGCAGGAACACTATCTTTACAAAATGAAACTGAGCAATTAGCTATTAAAGATATTAAACCGGGTAGTTTCTTTGTTGATGATGGTCATGCAGTATTAGTTGTTAATGTGGCACAAAAAAAGGGTAGTAATGAAAAAGCTTTTATTATAGCTCAATCATACACTCCCGCTCAATCAGTGCATCTTTTAAAAAATTTTAATGCTAACAGCCCCTGGTATGAAAGTAGTAAATTAAATAATAAGCTTGTTAGTCCTGAGTGGACTTTTAAAATTAGTGAATTAAGAACATATTAAAAAGCCCATTGGGCTTTTATTCTTTAATTAATACTTTTTCAATTTTCGCAAAATAACAACTATGAAAATCCTTATCACCATAGTTTTCAATTACTAAACTCTTATCTAGAAAATTTTCTTCTTTTAGTTTATCAACATATAATTTTTTACAAATTAATACTAATTTAGCTTCTTTAAAATATGGGACATCATTTTCATATGCTAAAGTTAAATCGCTCTTGTCTATTTTGTTTTCATCTCTTCCAGAAACAGTTCCTAAATAGTTTAATGTATTTCTATAATCATCATTAAAGAAGGTTAATGAAAAGTAATCTTCATGATCAACAAACTCTTTAGTATAACGTTGTGGTCTTATAAAAATCTCTACCACTGGTAAATGCCACATGATTCCCAAAAAGCCCCATGATGCTGTCATGGTGTTTGTTTTACCATTACTTTGGGCACTAATTAATGTCCAATCAGTACCAATTAATTTAAAAGGATTTTCTAGGATTGCTTCTGGTTTTATTTCTTTAAAACTCATTTTATATCACTCCTTAGTTATATTATAACTAAAAAAAATAAAAATCACATCTTTTTTAATAATTTTAATATACTAAAGTGCTTTAATATGCTATAATTTAGAATGTATATTTGTGGACAGTTTCATTTCTTAAACATTTTATCAACTGATTACTGTGCTAGAATATTAACAATAGTGAGGTGCATATAATGACAACAAACCGTAGTGTAAGATCACGAAAAAAAGATGCTAATTCCAAAACAGTTATTGATAATAAACGTGCTGCAAAGAGCAGTTTAATTAATAAAGTTAATGCTGAAAAAGAGAATGTTACTTCTTCTAGAAGTAGTGATTCCGCAAAAAGATCTTTACAAGACAAAGTTAACAGTGAAGGAAAAACAAGAGATAATCGTGATTTAAATCAAATAAAAGGTGAAGCAAAAAAGTTATCCAAAGATGACACTACTATTAATAGTAAAAACATAAAAAAAGATAATAAAGATGATAAGAAAAAGAAGAATAAAAAACCACTAAGTAATCGTCAATCCAAATTTAGAAATTCTTTCTTTTTTAAGTTATCTAAAATTGGTCGTATACAACTAGTTATTTATTGTGTTGGTATTTTAATATTTGCAATTTTATTTGGTCGTGCTATGATGAATAAGGGTCATGTTGTCTTAGGTAGTCGTCAAGAAGCTAAGGTAGTTATTAAAAATGATGAGATAGAAAAGGTTAAGACAGCTCTAGATGCTGCCTTACCAAGTGCTGAATCAGTTGATGTTCAATATGTAGCTTATCGTTTAGTTGTTGTAATTGATATGCCTGACTCTTCAGATGCAGCTGCAGGTAAGAAAGCAAATTATGCAGCTTATCGTGAAATAAATAAAATTTTACCAATCAAAACTTATTTTAGTTCTGAGGATACTTTAAATAATGATTTATTTATTTATTCTTCTGATGTGATTCCTAAAGATTATGAAACAAATTCAAAATATATCTTTCAAACTTATAAGAATTCTAAAATGGCAAAACCATCATCATACAATCTATTAACGCCACGCGATAAGAAATCTGCTCAAGAAGTTTTAGAGACAATGGATAAGGCAAATAGTTAATATTTGCCTTTTTTAAATGAAAAATAAAGTTATTAATGCTCAGGTTGTTGACTATACTCATGATGGTAAAGGTATAGTTAAATATGATGGAGCAGCCTTATTTGTTCCGAATTGCTTAATTGATGAGAAATTAGAAGTAAAAATAGTTAAATGGAAAAAGAAATATGGTTATGGAAAAGTAATTAAGCTTTTAAGTGAAAATAAAAATCGTGTGCAACCAAGTTGTCCATTTTATTTTCAATGTGGTGGTTGTCAATTACAAATTATGAATTATCAGGAACAATTAAATTTTAAGAATAGTAAAATAAAAAATGTTTTTTTAAAGCACAATATTACTTTTACTAATTTAAATATCATTGAAAACAAAACACCATTAGCTTACCGCAATAAATTATCGATTCCTCTAACTACTAAAAAAGGAACTATTAGTGCAGGATTATACCGTGAAAATAGTAATGATATTATTGTTATTGATAATTGTTTAATTCAACAGGATAGTATTAATATTGTTTTAAATGAGATTGTTAGTTTATTGAATGCTTATAATATTAATATCTACGATAAGTTTAATCAACAAGGTTATTTAAGACAGATAGTTATTAGAAGTACTTATAATCAGGATAGTATCTTAATCGGATTTGTTATAAACGAGATAGAATATCATGATGAATTAAAACAAGTAATTGAACAACTGGTTAAAAATAATAAAAAGATAAAAACTATTGTGATTAATTATAATAATAAAAATACTAATGTTATTTTAGGAGATAATAGTAAAGTAATATATGGAGATGGTTATCTTATTGATGAAGTAAATAATTATCTTTTTCAAATATCGCTTAATTCTTTTTATCAAGTTAATGCCTTACAAATGAATAATCTCTATTTAAAAGCTATTGAAATGGCTAAGTTATCCAGTGAGGATATTGTTTTAGATGCCTATTGTGGTGTGGGAACTATTAGTATTTACCTTGCTAGTAAAGTAAAAAAAGTAATTGGAATTGATATAGTTGCTCAAGCAATTAATGATGCCAATGAAAATAAAAAACTAAATAAAATAAATAATATTGATTTTATCTGTGAAGATATTAGTGAATATTTTAATCATGATCATACTAGTTACGATTGTTTATTTGTTGATCCACCTCGCAAAGGTTGTAGTTTAGTTTTCCTAAATGATATTATAAAAAAACAACCAAAGAAAATTATTTATATTGCTTGTGATCCAGCAACTCAAGCTCGTGATATTCGCTATTTAATTGACAATGGTTATCAAATTATTGAGCAATGTGCAGTAGATATGTTTTCACAGACCTATCATATTGAAAATATTATTTCCTTACAATTAATAAATTAAAGGTGGTTTTAAAATGAATGGTGATGGTTTTGATGTTTATTATCAAACAATAACAAATAAACAATATGAAATTTTAAAACAAGTTGATGATTATGTAACTGATTTAATACCTGAAGCGACTAAAAAGATTGCTTATGGTATGCCATCCTTTTATTTAAAAGGTTATTCACTTCATTTTGGTGCTTTTAAGGGCCATTGGAGCCTTTTTCCAGGTGATGAAATAACAGAGTCCTTTAAAGATGAATTAAGTGCCTATCAGCTTTCAAAAGGAACAATAAAGATAAAGTATCAACAAGAGATTCCTTTTGCTTTAACTAAAAAAATAGTAGAATATCGCATTAAACAAATTAAATAGAAAGTTGTGTGTAGAATAATGAAAAATATTGAGATTGCAATAAAAAAGATAGGTATTAATGGAGAAGGAATTGGCTATTATAATAATACTGTAGTATTTATTCAAAATACTTTTCCTGGTGATCTTGTTGAGATAAATAATTTAGAAAAAAGAGATGGTTATTATTTAGCTAAAGTTAGTAAATATCTTAAAAAAAGTAATGATCGTCAAAAACCACAATGTCATATTTACGATAAGTGTCAAGTCTGTAGTTTGATGCCATTAAAATATGAGAGTCAATTACAAGCAAAAGTTGAGTATTTAACTGATAGTATTAGTAAATATGCGCATAAGAAAATTAAAGTTAATAAAGTAATTGCTGATGATAATCCTTTTTATTATCGAAATTCTATTAAATTACCATTCTTTAATTTTAATGATAAATTAGCAATCGGTATTCATTTTCGTGATACCAATCATTATGTAAAATTAAATGATTGTATAGTTCAAAGCAAAATTATTAATCAAATTACACGAGATGTTTTGAATATACTTGATAAATATCGCTATCGTGCCTATGACAAACAAACTAAGCAAGGCTTGCGTTATTTTTTAGTTAGAGCTTTTGATGATGAAGCAATGGTTACTTTTGTTACTGGTAAGAATACTAAGATTGTTGATGAAGCATTAGATGAGATGATGGAGATTACTAATTTAAAATCTATAAATCAAACTACAAATACTAAGGCAAATAACAAGATGATTGTTGAACCGATTAAGAACTTACGAGGAAAGAAAAGTATTAATGTGCCTTTTAATAATTTTACTTTTAAATTATCACCAGAGTCATTTATACAACTTAATAGTAAACAAGCAATTAAAATGTATGATGTTATAAAAGAATATTTAGGTAATAATAATCAGCTTGTTCTTGATCTATTTTGTGGTATTGGGTCGATAACTTGTTATATTAATGAATGTGCACAACGAATAATTGGAATTGAAATAAATAAAGCAGCTATTAAAGATGCTAAGGAAAATGCTAAAAAGCATCGCTTAAATAACTTAGAGTTTGTTTGTGGTGATGTTGATGAAAAAATTAAGACTTATGCTAAAAACAGAGACGTTGATGCCATCATTGTTGATCCACCACGTACTGGACTAAGTGATTTTACTATTGAATCAATCATTAGATCAAAGGCAAAAAAACTTATTTATGCTAGCTGTAATCCTTCTACTCTAGGTAAGGATTTAAAAACATTATTAAAATATTATGAAATAAAAGATGTTACTTTAATCGATATGTTTCCTAATACTATGCACGTGGAGTGCGTAGTTTTGATGTCAAGGGTACAGAATTGAATACCGAAAAAGGCTTGAAAACAAGGCGTTTCCGAGAAAATGACATCTTGCCCTGACTGCTGCTAAACAAGAAATTTTATACCAGGTTTATGGTGAAAAAGATAGGTTGAGTTGACAGGTTGAAAATAGGCAAGGTCGAGTGGACAAGATGATTTTGCTGATTGTTGAGTTGATAGAATAGTTAATTGCACGGCAAGGAGGAATTGAGTTGATTAATTTAGGAAAACTGAAAGAAATAAAAGATTTGAGAAAGGTATGGCCGCACGAGGCAATAGACTTCACTCCTTGGCTTGCGGAAGAGGATAATCTTGCGTTGCTGGCGGATGCTGTTGCTTGGAGATTACCGTTGATGAAACTGAGTCAAGCGTTGGAGATTTCAATGTAGACATTTATGCAACTGAAACCGGAACGGACAGAAAAATCATCATCGAGAATCAGCTTGAAGATACCAACCATGACCACCTTGGTAAATTGATTACATACGCATCCGGAAAATCCGCTGATATTGTGATTTGGGTTGTTAAGAGAGCAAGAGAAGAACATCGTGCTGCAATCGAATGGTTGAACAATCATACTGATGAGAATATTGCGTTCTTTCTGGTAGAAATCAAGTTGTATCAAATCGGCAGTTCCGATATTGCCGTTAAATTTGAAGTGGTAGAAAAGCCAAATGACTGGACAAAGGAAATTAAGAGAAATACAAGCAATTCTCCTACGCTCCAGGCAAGATATGACTATTGGGTTGCCTTCAATGATTACGCATTCCAAAATAATGCTTTTGCAAAGCAGTTCAACAAGAGAAAAGCAAGTACTGACCATTGGATGACCATGAGCGTCGGTTCTTCCGCTTGTCATATCAGCATCAATCAGATTCGCAAGGATAATCAGATTGTTGTGGAATGGTATATTTCCGATGATAAAGAACTGTTCCATAAATTTTGCTCTCGTAAGTCCGAGATTGAAACTGACATGGATATGAATCTTGACTGGAGAGAATTGCCGGATAAGAAAGCCAGCCGAATCCTTATATCCCATCCTGCAGATTTTGATAATAAGGATAAGTGGTCTGAACAGTTCGATTGGGCGATGGATGTTGCCTTGAAGATGAAAAATGCCTTCAAGAAATACTTATAATCAATTGAATACTGATATAGCTTGAAAGCATAACATTCCGAGAGTTGGAGGTATTCTTCTGGCTCTCGGATTTTTTATTATGGCTCCTTTGCCTCAAACATCACTAAACATCAAGAAACATAATATAAACCATTGAAAACAGATGAAAATAGTGATATAATATAAAAAGGAGTTTTGTAACCATCAACATTTGACGAGGTGAAAATAGTGAATGAAATGATGAATGACAAATGGATAGGCATTGAAGAAGCCGCAGAATATTTAGGCGTTAAGCCTATTACAGTTAGAGACTGGATTAAAAAGGATACTGGTATTCCTGCTCATAAAATCGGAAAAAAGTGGAAGTTTAAATCTTCTGAATTAGATGCTTGGGTTAAGAGTGGAAAGAGTGCTATCGAATGATAGCGTATGTTTTAAAGAATAACTTATTAGAATGGAGATAGAAGAGGGCTATGGTTGTGAAAAAATCTGAATTGTATTCAATGCTCTGGGAGGCTTGTAATAAGCTGAGGGGCGGTGTGGAGCCGTCACGTTATAAGGATTATGTGTTGGTTCTGCTATTTTTCAAATATGTATCTGACAGATATAAGGGTCAACCTTTTGCTGAATTTACTATCAGCAAGGGTGCATCCTTTGAAGATTTGATTGCTGCAAAAGGCAAGAGTGATGTAGGCGAGCGTGTGGATAAGATTATTCAGAAGTTTCTTGAGGACAACCGTCTGCAGGGCTCCCTTCCATATGTCAGTTTTAATAACCCGGAAGAATTAGGCTCTGGTAAAGAACTCGTAGATAAGGTTTCCGGCTTGATTGCGGTGTTCCAAAATCCGGCAATTGACTTTAAAAATAACCGTGCAAGCGGTGATGATATTATCGGTGATGCCTATGAGTATTTCATGATGAAATTTGCACAAGCATTTGGCAATGCATCGAAAGAATATACACCAAGAGTTGTGAAACAAACTGACAGCGGTTCCAGAGATTTCTGCGGAAAAGCATTGCAGCGTATCCCTATGTGGGCAATGAAACCGAGTCAGTACAACCATAAAATTATAAAAGCCTTTTTTATGGCTATTGATATTGCAGGAGAAGCTATTCTGCCTATGATGGAGCGTCTGTGCAGTGATAAAGAGCGTCCTGATTTGTTTGTTCCTACTTTTAGAAATAACTATTCCCAAATGAAACTGGATGGACCAAAATCACACGGAAAAGTTTTCAAGATGACGGAGAACGTGTCTGGGTTTGGGACGAGGTTGAAGACACCCTTGTGAAATATAAAGAAAGTTTCTACGTTGGAGAGGAGTAAACAATGAGCTTTTTAATTGATAACAGCATCACGATATATGAGGCACTGGAGCATATCAAAAACGGCAAGTATGTTATGCCTGCGTTTCAAAGGCAGTATGTATGGAACATGGAACAGATTGAAAAACTCTGGGACTCCATTCTTTTAGATTATCCTACTTTGAAGAGTTCTATGAGAAGCGTAAGGTTTTGCTGACGGTTAGGATTCGTCAGTTGCTGCTGATTGATTTCCGTGCCTTCTATGGCTTAGATAAATATAACCTAAAGCAAATCGACCAGTATGTCTGGCAGCTCTGGAAGGATTACTTCCCGAAGAACTACGGAAAGAAAAAGAGAGGAGACAAGTATTTTTTCTTTAATCGATAAAAGGAGTGTGCTCGTATGGTAGATAATGTAATTCAAATAGTAACAGAGAAATTATCTTCTTTGCCTTGCATAGAAGGCATTGTATTAGGGGGCTCACGTGCAAGAGGCACCCATACAGAGGATTCTGATATAGATATCGGAATCTATTACAATTCAGAATCATTTGACCTGACAGCGATTAATCAAATTGCTACAGAATTGGATGATGAGAATAGAAACGACCTTGTTGTACCTCCCGGAGCGTGGGGTGATTGGGTTAATGGCGGCGGATGGTTAGTTATAAACGGGTATCATGTTGACTTGATTTTACGCGATATAAAACGGGTGGAACAAATAATCAAAGATACGGAGCAAGGAATTGTTACTGCCAATTATCAGACTGGGCATCCCCATGGTTATATAAGTGCTATGTATCGTGGAGAATTGGCGATCAGCAAGATACAATATGCTAAGAATGAAAGCTTATGCGAATTAAAAAATCAGGCAGAAATTTACCCTGGTGCTCTAAAGAAGAGCTTGATAAACTTTTTTATATTTGAAGCAGAGTTCTCTTTAATGTTTGTAAAAGCAAATGCGGGAGCAGAGGATAAATATTATATTGCAGGCCATGTTTTTCGTATTATTTCATGCTTAAATCAAGTACTATTTGCATGCAATAATGCTTATTGCATTAACGAAAAGAAAGCTATAAAACTGCTTGAAACTTTTGAATATAAACCTGAAAAATATGCCGAAAGGGTTAATCATATTTTTGAAGTACTCGGTCTTTCACTTTTTGAATGCTACGATATGACCGAGAAGCTTTATAAAGAAGTGAAAAAAATTGCAACGGAGATAAATAACTTTTTAAACGAGGGGAATTCAGATGAAAGAAAACAAATATGATGATAATATATTTTTTCAAAAATACAGTCAAATGAGTCGCTCACAGCAGGGACTAGCCGGTGCAGGAGAATGGGAAACATTGAGAAAGCTGCTGCCGGATTTTAAAGATAAGCGTGTGCTTGATTTAGGATGCGGCTATGGATGGCACTGTATTTATGCGATGGAACACGGTGCTTCTTCTGTTGTAGGTGTTGATATTTCTCATAAAATGCTCGAGGTAGCCAAAGAAAAAACACATTTTCCACAGGTTGAATATAAATGCTGTGCTATAGAAGATGTGGAATTCCCAGAGGAGAGTTTTGATGTAATATTAAGTTCACTTGCGTTTCACTATGTAGCAGATTATGAGATTTTAGTAAAAAAGATATATAGAATACTGAAGTCTGGTGGTAAGCTAGTTTTTACGGTTGAACATCCTGTTTTTACTGCCTATGGAACACAAGACTGGCATTATAACGAAAAAGGAGAAATACTGCATTTTCCGGTGGATAATTATTATTATGAGGGCAAACGGACAGCTGTGTTTTTGGGAGAAAAGGTTACAAAATATCATAGAACACTGACCACATATCTAAATACACTGCTTTCAAATGGTTTTATAATAAATCAGATTGTGGAGCCGCAGCCGCCGGAAAACATGATGGATATTCCGGGGATGCAGGATGAAATGCGCCGTCCCATGATGCTGATTGTATCGGCCAACAAAAAAGTGGATAGATAGAACTAAAACACCTATAAGGTATAAATGGAGGTAATTTATTTTTAAAGAAAAAATTATTATAGAGATGAAAGAAGTATTCAAAGAAATTCCTTTTGGCATAGAGCATACTCTCAAAGTTTTGAAAAATGCAGAAGATATAATGAAAGGAGAAAATATCGGAGAGGAAGAAAAAGAATTCATTAGTATTATTGCTATACTACATGATATTGGTGCGGTTGAAGCACAAAAAAAATACGGTTCTATTGATGGTGTCTATTAAGAAAAGGAAGGACCAGCAGTAGCGAAAGAAATATTAAAAAAGGTAGGCTATAACAAAAATATTGATAGAATATGCTTTATAATAGGCAACCATCATACTCCATCTAAAATTGATGGACTTGATTTTCAAATACAATGGGAAGCTGATTTGCTTGAAAATTTAACGGTTATGGATAAAGAAAAAGAACAGGAAAAGATAAAAAAGTGTATAGATGAAAACTTTAAAACAAACACAGGAAAAAGGATAGCTTATAATCGCTTTATTTTAGATTAGTAGTAGATTATTACAGTTATATATTTTATATCGCAAAGAAAAAATAGTAGTTAAGTTTAACCCTAGATAATAAGCAGCAAAGGAGTGCGATAAGATGATATCTAATAATAACTCCATGCCTACAACGGATGATGAGTTGCAAAAGAATACGGTTGGTGAGCTTAAGCCGCACAATGCACCGATCACTCTTGTTGAATACGATTCAAGTTGGCCTGAATTGTTTGAGCAGGAATCGAACCGGATTCATTCAGTACTCGGCAGCAAAGCGTTGCAAATAGAACATGTGGGCTCAACCTCGGTTCCTGGGCTTTGTGCAAAGCCAATCATCGATATACTGTTGGTTGTTAAGGATTCTGCTGATGAGTCATCCTACGTTCCAGTGTTGGAAGCGGCCGGATATGTGCTACAGATTCGAGAACCTGACTGGTTTGAGCATCGTTTGTTTAAAGGACCGGATACCGATATTAATCTGCATGTGTTCAGTTTGGGTACATCAGAGATTGATAGAATGTTACGCTTCCGTGATTGGTTGCGGACTAATGATACTGATCGGGACAAATATGCACAAGTCAAACGAAGCTTGGCAAAGAATAAATGGAGGCATGTCCAGCACTATGCGAATGCTAAAACATCAATAGTACAGGAAATCATGAAAAGAGCGAATGGTAATAATACTTAAGGAGAGTGTCATGTTTTCTTGGTTTGTTATAGGAGGTTATATTAATGAAAAATACAATAGATAATTTGTCAAAAAGTAAAGTTATTTTAATGTGCGGCCCTGCGGGAGCAGGTAAATCAACACTAGCAAAAAAATTTGAAAGTACCGGGATGACAATACTATCTTATGATGAAGAATCATTCAAACGAGGTTTGAAAGAACATCCTTTACCTCAGGAGGTTTTAGAAGATATTAAAACCTATCTTGATGAAAAACTAATTTCACTTATCATGCAAAACATTGATATTGTTCTTGATTATTCATTTTGGTCTAGAGAAATGAGAAGTGAATATATTTCATTATTAAAGAAATACGACATAGAACCCAAAATCTATTATATAAAGACACCTAAGGAAGTTGTTATGGAACGTATTCGAAAAAGAAACGGAAATCATCAAAATGATATCATATTGACGGAGCAAACAGCTTCCACTTATTATGATTATTTTCAACCCCCAACTGCTGAAGAAGGTGAAGTTATAGTAGTCGAGGGATATTAATATTTTAGGCATGGAAATTGTACTAGATGATAAGTTTTGTCAAATTTTTTGAAAGAGATACTTCCAACAAGGGGATACTAGCTTCAGGTGATATCATTATTGTTATATCAGAGCAGGGGGTAGTATTGATTCAGCCAGAAGAATAAGTGGCGATGCAATGAAGACGATGAATGCATTATTGAAATTGCAGGAAAAAAACTTACTGAAATACGTTATATTTATTCTTTTGACAACTCTACTCAATCATGATTATGCAATTAGACACGTTTTTTTATCATGAATGGATATGTTCTCGTCTACCGATAGTGCCAAAAACGCAGTAGATATGTTTCCGCAAACGGCTCAAACAAGGAAACGGCTGTGGATTTGATCCCATAAACAGAAAAATAGCAAAGACATTCAGCCTATCGTATCGAGCCATGTTGAAAGTGTCGTTCTTTTGTCTCGTAAATAATATCTGGAACACATTAAAATATTTTATGAGCCTGAAAATAAACCATCTACACTTTTTAGAGAAGCAACTTATGAAGAAATTAAATCATGGGTATTAGAGCATTATGGATTTAAAGTCAGTTCGCTATATATCGGTCAAGTGAAAGATGAATGCGGATTGGCAAAAAGAGAAAATTATAATTAATAAAAAAAGATATAAAAGTACCTGTGTGTTCAAGGAATATGATTAGAGTATACTTTAGTCTTTTCTGTTTTTTAATCGTATAATTAAATAAATTTGAATTAGAGGAGGTGTTTTATGTTTAATGAAATCTGCATATATGAAGCGAAATTAACAAAGTTAGATGAAATTGAAGAGCTAATGAAAGAAGTCGCTGAATTTTATTTACAGCAAGAAGATGTCATTGATGTACATTATATAAAACGTACTCATCGACAAAAAGATTTTAATGCGGTTAAAGAGGGCGAATTACCTGTTCGTCTTACAAGAAATGTAGGCAAGGTAACATATGTCTTATATTGGGTGTTGGAAAATGAAGAAGCCCATGCAAGAATATCTAAACTTGGTATAGAGAAATTTTACAAGCGTTGGAATCGATGTTTAACAACAATGCCTAAAATAATATTAGGCGAGAATATTGTTTAACATGCAAATTCCAGTTTGTAGAACTGGTAAAAAATTATAATCCCTCTGTATCATGCGGAGGGATTTCAATTTGTCTCCTGATTTATCAGGCTTTTTATTGTATCTTATCCTTGTCTATGCTATTATTGTGGGACAAAGACAGACATGATGAGATTGTGGTTTTGATATTTTGAAAAGTTAAAAAATATATGTTTGATAAGGAGAATGAAGATGTCGAAAAAAAATAATGTGTCAAGCTTAGAACTTGCACAATCAGAAGATATAAATGAAAGTTCCTTAATAGAAATAGGTGACGGATTATTATTTGATGCACGTGCAGAAATTATGGAACAAAAAGTGCTTAGTGTTCCTATTTCTCAATTAACTACACTTGGTGCTAGTGTTTCATCACTACATCCAGCGCTTAGAACTATTACAGAGACTTCAACAGTACATACATCAGGTTTATATAAATTCACTAATATGAAAGTTGGAGATACATTAAAACAGGCAAAGAATGGTAATTATTGGGGTGCGTTTAAAACTGCTGAGGGTACTTCAAAGCTTGGTCAACTAAAAGCTGTTGATTCTGTAAAAAAAACAACAAAAACTGTTGCACCAATTAATCCAGCAACAATGATGATGGCTGTTGCTTTATTCTCAATTGAGCAAAAACTTGGTGAAATCGAAAAAATGCAGCAACAAATTATTTCTTTTTTGGAAATTGAAAAAGAATCAGAAGTAGAGGCTGATGTTGAAACGCTGTTTAACATTATCTCTAAATATAAGTTTAATTGGGATAATGAGCACTTTATAGCAAGTAATCATAAATTGGTTCTAGATATTCAAAGAACTGCCCGCAAAAATATGAATGGCTATGAAAAGAAAGTTATAAATGCACTAAATTTAAATAAATTTCAAAAACCTATTATGACACAAACGCAGATTAATTCAACACTTAAAAATTTACAAAAGAATTTTAAATATTATCGACTTTCTTTATATGTCTTCTCATTGGCTTGTATGATTGAAATTATGTTAAGTGGTAATTTTAATGAAGAATATATAAGTAGCATTAAAGAGGAAATTGAAAAGCTATCATCAATGTATCGAGATTTATTTGGTAAATGCTCTATTTACATCGAAAAAATTAGTGGAATATCAATTGAAGCAAATGTTCTTAAAGGAGTTGGAACAGTCAGCAATACTGTTGGTAGATTAATTGATAATATTCCTCTAGTAAAAGAAGTACAACTAGGTGATTTTTTACAAGATAGCGGAAAGCAAATTAAAACAAATGCAAAAGATCTTGAAATTGCTACAATAAATGAATTTGCAGAAATCAGTAACCCAGAAACACGTGTATTTATAGAAAAAATGGATGACATGATTCAGATCTATAATCATACAAATGAAATTTGTTTTGATGATAAAATGATTTACCTGATTGTTGAATAGTTTTTTATATAATAAAAACTATTCAATTAAATGAAATGTTAAGGTTATTACATATTTAAAAAACTATTATTGTATGACAATGTTTAAAAGCTTTAGTTGAGGTGATACTCTTTAAACCAGAATAAATAATATTATAAAAAATGAACTGTACAAAATTGATTTAACAAAATATAATGATAGTATGGCACCATTAATAAGTAAAGATATTGAGGAGTTATTAAAAAGAATTAATTAAAGAAAGGATGATTGTAATGGAATATAATTTTGATGAATTAATCGATAGAAAGGGGACACATACTTTAAAACAAGATGTTTTGCCTGAAGGTGCACCAGCAGATACGTTGTCACTTTGGATTGCTGATATGGATTTTAGCTGTCCGCAACCGGTAATCGATGCTCTACACCAAAGAGTTGATCAGAGAATATTTGGTTATACTAAGTATGATAATGATGAATTAAAAGATGCTGTCTATTCATGGTTTAAAAGAAGACATAATTGGGAAATCGTAAAGGATACGATGTTTTTTGCACCTGGTATTGTTCCAGCACTTGCCTTTTTAATTAATATGTTAACTAAAGCTGGCGAAGGAATTATTATTCAAAAACCAGTTTATTATCCTTTCATGGCTAAGATTGAAGCTAATGATAGAATAGTAGTTAATAATGCTTTAATTTATGAAAATAATACTTATGTAATGGATTATGATGATTTAGAAAATAAATTAGCTCAACCAAATAATAAAGGAATTATTTTAAGTAATCCGCATAATCCAGTAGGTCGTGTTTGGAGCGAATTAGAATTAAAAAAACTTGTTGAACTTGCTAAAAAGTATGATAAATGGATTATTTCAGATGAAATTCATTGTGATCTTACCAGAGAAGGTATTTCTTATAATGCATTATTAAAGATTGCACCTGAATATAAGGATCGAATTATTGCCTGCACTGCACCTTCTAAAACCTTTAATTTAGCTGGAATGCAATTTAGTAATATTATTATTCCAAATAAAAATTATCAAGAATTATGGACAAATGAAATTGCTGATAAATTCAGTGTAAACTTGTGTAGTCCATTAGGTTTAACAGCAATTATTGCTGCTTATAATGATGGTGAAGAATGGTTAGATCAACTTAGATTGTATTTAGATAGTAATATTAAATTTGTTGAAGAATATGTTAAAGAGTATTTACCTAAAGCTAACTTTATAAAATGTGAAGGTACTTATTTAGTTTGGTTAGATTTTAGAGAATATTGTAATGATAAAGATCGATTAGAACATGCAATGCTACAAGTTGCTAAAGTATCTTTAGATGAAGGTTATATTTTTGGTGATGAAGGTATTGGGTTTGAGAGAATTAATATTGCTTCTCCTAGAAGTGTTATTGAGGATTGTATGAAGAGAATTAAAAAAGGAATTGAAAGTATATAAATTAAACATATAGATAATTTGATAGTTAAGACTAAAACATATTGTTTGTTGTAGTCTTTTTTTATCTAAAATTATCTTAACTATTAGTAATAAAAAAAAGACATTTATCTTTTATTATAAATGTACTTTATTAATTTACATTAAAGGTGAGAAGACACGTAGTATAGTACGCCCTAATTTTCGATACCAGACAACGTTTTGAGCATCTTCTAAAGTTATCTGCTGTGATACTTTAATGATATCTTTAAAATCTTCTTTAATTTCTAAGATACTATTAGTTTTATATAACCAAACACCATTTTCAAAGTGTAAAAAGAGACTACGATAGTCTAAGTTAACACTACCAACATAACCGTATAAGTCATCAACTACGATTGACTTAGCATGTAAGAAACCAGGTGTATACTCATAGATTTCAACTTCACATTCTAAGAGTTGTTCATAGTAAGCTCTTGTTACAGCAAAAATATACCATTTATCTGGAATATGTGGTGTTGCAATGATTACTTTAATACCTGCTTTGGCCGCATTACTTAAAGCCTGTTGTAATTCATTATCAATGATTAGATAAGGAGTTGTAATATAAATATAATCTTTTGCTTTACTAATTAAATTTAAAAAGATATTTTCACTAACAAACTCATCATCAAAGGGTGTATCAAGAAATGGTTGACAATAACCTGTAGCTTGTTTCATTAGTTTTCTTTTCGGTTTATAGTAATTATAGTCATCTCTTTCATGTGTTAAATAATCCCAAATAGTAAGAAAAGAGACACTCATTGCCCAGCTTGCATCACCAATTAATTCAATAACAGTATCTTTCCAATAGCCAAATCTTTCAATTCGATTAATATATTCATCAGCAATATTAATACCACCAGTATAGGCAATTTCACCATCAATTATTAATGATTTACGATGGCTACGATTATTGAATTTAGGTGACAAAACGGGAATGAAAGGATTAAATATCATACATTTGATACCAAGTTTATTTAATTCGTTGTTATATTTATAAGGTAAGGCAAACATACTACCTATATCATCATAAATAACTCTAATATCTAGTCCTTCTTTTACTTTATCTTTTAAAATTTCTAAGATTTCTTGCCACATTGAACTTGAACTATTTAGAATAAAATATTCAATAAAGATATACTTTTTAGCATTTCTTAAATTTTCTAAAATAACAGGGAAGACTTCTTCACCTGATTTATAATATTTTGATTCTGTATTATCATAAATAGGAGTATCAGCATATTTATAAATGTATTTAGCTTGGGCAGCTGCATCTTTATTTTCTTTTTCTATTTGATCAATTAAATTATTACTTGGTAAGGCTTCTTTATATTTTCGATTAATGGTTTCAAGTTTAGTCTTTTCACTTTTTGAAATATAAACAATTCCAAATAAAAGATAAAGAAGTGTACCAAAAATAGGTAAGATTAAAACAGGTATTAGCCAAGCAATACGATATGCTGAGTTAGATTTACTATAAATAATATTAAAAGTAACAAGAATACTTAGGAAAATATTTAGCGCATAAAAATAAATAAAATAGTTATTGAAAAAGATAACAATTCCAACAAAAATAGCAAGCTGAAATAACATTAATGTAATTATTAATGTTATACGATGTGTTAGTAATTGTAATATCTTTTTCACGTAATCAATCCTTAGTTTAATAATAAAATATTTATCTCATTTCCTGATCTCTTTTTATAGTTGCTTCAAGAGCTTGAATCATTGTTGATTTAAAACTATTTTCTTCTAAGCTAGCAACACCTGCTATTGTACTGCCACCTGGTGAACAAACCATATCGATTAGTTGAGCAGCATGTTTATCGCTTTCCTGAAGCATTTTTGCACTACCAAGCACTGTTTGAATGGCAATCTCAGTGGCTACATCTTTAGGGATGCCATTTTTTAAGCCACCTGTTGCTAAAGCATCAATAAACATAAAAACAAATGCTGGACCACAACCACCAATTGCTGTAAAGGCTGCAAAATCTTTTTCAGCAATCATAAATGTTTTACCAACAGCATTAAAGATTGTTTTTGCAACAACTAAATGCTTTTGAGTTGTTTTTTCATTGTAACAGATTGCGCTAACACTTTCTTTTATGAGTGCATTAACATTAGGCATAATTCTAATTATAGCGAGATTATCACCAACCAACTTTTCAATTGTTTCTAGTTGAATCCCCGCAGCAATGGACACTATAATAGGTTGTTTTTTTTGAAGGCTGTCTTTTAAAGAAGGTAAAACAGTCTTAAATAAATTTGGTTTAATTGCTAATAAGATTAAATCAACTTGTTCTATTAGTTCTTCATTAGATGCAACAGTATTTATCATGTTTTCCTGTGCAAAATCATCTAATCTTTCAGTGTTTACATCATAACAATAAATGTCTCGTTTCGTAAAACTGCCTTGACTAAGTACTCCTTTTATTATTGCACTAGCCATATTTCCAACACCAATGAAGCCAATTTTCATATTAATCACCATTCCTCTTTCATTATATGCTCTTTATTATAGCTTAAATTTCAAATAGATAAAAGTGTTCAACATAAACTAGATGAAAAAATGTTTTATAATACATTCATAGACAAAATAATAATATATTTATTTTTAGTCAATTATGGTATACTAAATTAGAAAGATTTGGTGATTAGATGGAGTTAAACACAAAAAATATGAAGAAAATTATGCTGTTGATTTTATTTACAATTGCAGTATTTTGGTGTGGTCAATATTTTCTTAAAATATCCAATTTTATTTTTTATTTTCTTGGCTTGTTTACACCTTTATTTTTAGGTTTTGCAATTGCTTTTGTCTTAAATGTTTTTATGAAGGGTATCGAAAAAATATGGGATCGATTTTTTACTAAACAAAATAATATTTTAGTGAAAATTAAACGACCGATTTCTGTAGCAATTACGTTCATATTAGTAATTGCCATACTTAATATTCTTTTATTTATGGTTGTTCCAGAAATATCACGATCGATAAGTTCAATAGTAGAGATGTTACCTACATACATGTTAGAGTTGGAAAAAAATATTATTCATTTAATTGATAAATATCAAATTAATTTTATTAATTTACCAGAATTAGAAATTGACTGGGATAAGCTTACAAGTACAATAGGGAATTTTTTATCAGAGGGTGGTAAATCATTTTTTAGTACCACAATTAATATAACTTCATCTATTTTTAGTGGTGTTGTTAGTTTTGTTCTTGGTTTAGTTTTTTCAATCTATATGCTTTTACAAAAAGAAAAACTAAGTATGCAATTTAAAAAGATTCTTTATGCTTTTTTACCAATTAAGGCAGTTAAAGAAATTTTAAATGTTGGTGAAATCGCTAATCGTGTCTTTAGTAATTTTGTTACAGGACAGATGTTAGAAGCAATCATTTTTGGTGTCTTATGTTTTATAGGAATGAGTATTTTAGGTTTACCATACAGTGTAATGATATCTACATTAGTTGGCTTTACAGCCTTAATTCCCATTGTAGGAGCATTTATAGGAACTGGTATTGGGGCTTTTCTTATTCTATTAATTAATCCAATGCAAGCTCTATGGTTTGTTATTTTTATTATAATTTTACAACAAATTGAGGGTAATTTAATTTATCCTCGTGTCGTTGGTCAATCGGTTGGTTTACCTGGAATTTGGGTTTTAACTGCCGTAACAATTGGTGGTAGTATTGGTGGTATTTTAGGAATGTTACTTAGTGTTCCAATATGTTCAATTTTATATATAATTTTAAAAAATACAGTTAATTATCAATTAGAGAAGAAAAAGATTAAAGATGTTTAAATAGTCATAAAAAAAATGAGTTAATTCTAGTAATAAATAGTGTTTCTATGTGTTATAAATGCTTGTAAATATGCTATGTTTATGCTAATATTAATGATGATAGTACAAACTAAAAGGAGGAATATTTCATGTATAGTTTTCAAAATGATTATAGTGAAGGGGCCCATCCTCGTATTTTAAAAGCCTTGGTTGAGTCTAACTTAGTTCAAACTGAAGGTTATGGTTTAGATCCATATTCACAACAAGCAACAGAGATTTTAAAACAAAGATTAGGTAATCAAAATGTTGATATTCACTTTCTTATGGGTGGAACACAAGCAAATATTGTAGCTTTATCAGCTTTTTTAAAGCCTTATGAAGCAGTTATTTCAACTCATGAAGGACATATCTACACTCATGAGGCTGGATCAATTGAAGCAACAGGACATAAAGTTATTTCAATTTATTCACAAAATGGTAAGTTGGATGTTCAAATGATTGATAAAGTTGTTAAGGAACACCATGGTGATGATCATATGGTTATTCCTCGCTTAGTTTATATTTCTAATTCAACAGAATTAGGAACTAATTATACTAAACAAGAATTAGTAGCATTAAGAGAATATTGTAATGCACATGATTTATTGTTATATATGGATGGTGCCAGATTAGGTGCTGCTTTAACTTCAACAAGAAATGATGTCGCTTTTGCTGATTTATGCAATCTTTTTGATGCCTTCTATATTGGTGCAACTAAAACAGGTGCTTTCAATGGCGAGGCTGTTGTCATTGTTAATGATAGTTTAAAACCAAATTTCAGAAGAAATATTAGACAACATGGCGCAATGGTTGCGAAGAGTAAAACAATTGCTATTCAATTTATTGAATTATTTAAAGATGAGTTATATTTAAAATTAGCATCTCATTCTAATAAAATGTCAGCAATGATTAAACAAGGATTTATTGATGCAGGATATAGTTTATTTATTGATTCATTTACTAATCAACAATTTCCAATTATTCCAAATCAATTACTTGCAAAATTTGATGAAAAGTATTTAACAAGTATCTGGTGTCCTTATGATGAAAATCATACTGTTATTCGTTTTGTAACTTCTTGGGCAACTAAAGAGGCTAATGTTTTAGAATTAATTGAAGATATGAAAAAATTTAAGGAGTAGATGAATCTATGTTATATGAAGAGAAGAAAATAAAAGTTGCCGTAATTCAAGCTGCACCAATTCTTTTTGATAAGACTAAAACAGTGGCTAAAGCAATCTCATTAGTAAAAAAAGCTGCTGATCAGGGTGCTAAACTTATCGTTTTTCCGGAGGCATTTATTCCTTGTTATCCAAGAGGAATGGATTTTGGCTTCGCTGTTGGTTCACGTACTGAAGAAGGTCGTGAAGATTGGTTAAGACTAACAGAAAATAGTATTGTAGCTGATGGTCGTGATTCTAAATTACTTGGCGAAATAGCAAAAGAATGTGGTGTTTATGTCTCAATAGGTGTTAATGAAAAAGAAGAAAAGACAGGAACAATTTATTGTTCAAATTTTATCTATTCAGATACAGGTGAATTGGTGTCTAGACATCGTAAATTAAAACCAACAGGATTAGAAAGATGTATCTGGGGTGAAGGTGATGGTTCAACACTTGATTCTTTCACGACACCATATGGTATTATTTCATCATTAATTTGTTGGGAAAATTATATGCCATTAGCTCGTGCAAACATGTATGAAGAAGGTGTTTCTTTATATCTAGCACCAACAGCTGATTCTCGTGATACCTGGCAACACACTATTAAACATATCGCGATTGAAGGCAGATGCTTTGTTTTAAGTTGTAATCAATATGTTACTAAGAGTATGTATCCACTTGATTTAAAAACATATAGTGATATTGAAAAATATCCTGAAGTGATGTCTCGTGGTGGTTCAGCAATCATCGATCCTTTTGGAAACTATGTAGTTGGACCAATTTATGATAAAGAGGCAATCTTGATTGCAGAATTAAATCTTGATATGGTTAGTGCTAGTCGCTTTGACTTTGATGCTTCAGGTCATTATTCAAGAAAAGATGTCTTTGATTTTAAAGTAAAAAAATAGAGTTCAACTATAAGTTGAAATATAAGTAATTATTATAATATTGAAATTCACAATTCATTAAAAATGGTTTAAATACCATTTTTTTTGTTGTTTTAAATAAGTATATTTGTTATAGTCTAGATGATTTTAGGATTTTTTTTATTATCCACCAATTATAGGTGGAGGTGAAAAAAGTGAAAAAAATTCTATTATCATTACTTTGCTTTGCTGTGATTTTTAGTTTTTTACCACAAACAATCGATGCCAAAACATATAATATGGGTAAAGGCTACCGTATGGTAATTCATGCACCTAATAGTGGGAAAAAATATCATCATGTTCATGTTTATTCTACAAATGGTAGATACAATCGTTGTTATCGTTTGGATAATTTTAAGGAATGTGATAAAGGTAAAAGAAAAGGTGCTTACAAAAAATGGGTTTATGATAAAATATGGACATATTCAACTGTAATGGCAAAAGTTAAAATCTATCATAAAGCTAAATTAAAATTATTAAAAAAGAAAGTTCCACGTTGGGCGTGGTATGCAGCAGCTGGTCTTACAACAGTTGTAGCTATCACAACGACATTTTTCCCGGTTGATGATGCTGTTGCAATCTCATTATGGAAATTAGCTCGTGGAATGTAGGGAGTAAAAAATGCAAGAAAATAAGTATTATCGAATTATTGATTTAATAAAGATATCTCGTGATTTTAAAAATGATATTGAATATATTTCATTACTTTGTGATGATGAAAGTTATTTGAATACAGAAATCATGATTGATTACAAGAAAAATGATGTTAAGTTGGTTTCAAATTTAACTGGTTTAAATATTGATACATTACATAATAATTACCCATTAGAACCGATTAATTATCGAGAACAGGTTTATTTAGAACAACTACAGAGAATTTACTTTGGTTTTGTAGACCACTACTTTGAGTTTAATGATCTTGAATTTGATATTAATGTCTATTATGTCGATTGTCAAAAAGAGATTGATAAGTTAAACAAAATTAGACTAGAAATTGAACAGTTTGAAAATGATAATATCATTATTGATCAATACTATGATTTTGAGGCAACTATTACTAATAATAAAATTAAACTAAATTCTAATCAACAAAAGATAATTGAAACACACCGTGAATTAGAGTATAAATATGATGATATTAGTAATGCAATGTTTCAAAAGTTTTTTGACAAAACACTTTTTAATTAAAGTGTTTTTTTATAATGTAATTACCATTAAATACAGCCTGTTTTATGGTATAATAATAAAGAGGTGAGAGTATGCCTGAATTACCAGAAGTTGAAACAGTTGTTCAAACATTAAAAAATATGATTATTGATGATGAGATTATTTCGGTTGATATTCATTGGGCTAACACTATTGATAAAATTAGTCTCAATGATTTTAAAAATAAGATAAAAAATCAAAAAATAAATGATATTACTAGATTTGGTAAAATTATTGCCTTTGTCTTAGATGACTATTTGATGTTTACTCACTTACGTATGGAGGGTAAATATTATGTTGATGATAAGCTTACATTAGATAAGCATAGTCATGTTGTCTTTCATTTAAAATCTAATCGCTTTTTGCGCTATCATGATGTTAGAAAATTTGGTAAAATTTCATTAATAGAAAAAGCTAATTACTTAAGTCATCCGTATTTAATAAATTTAGGAAAAGAGCCTTTTGTAATAAGTGTTTCTGAATTGCAAGCTAAGTTAGCAAACAAAAATATTGAGATTAAAGCTGCCTTATTAGATCAACATATCATGGCTGGTTTAGGTAATATCTATGTTGATGAAGTTCTCTTTAGAGCACGTGTGCATCCTGAAACAAGAGCTAAACTATTAAATAAAAAACAACTTCAATCGATTATTGATAATGCTATTATCGTTTTAAATAAAGCGATTGAATTAGGAGGTACAACGATTAGAAGTTATACATCAAGTTTAGGGGTAAGTGGTAAATTCCAAAATGAACTTTTGGTTCATACAAAACAAAACTTACCATGTCCTAATTGTCAAAGACCAATTACAAAAATAAAAGTAAAAGGGCGAGGTACGTATCTATGTCAACATTGTCAAAAAAAGTTATCGGATTAACAGGTAATATTGCTAGTGGTAAATCAGCTGTAACTAGTTATTTAATTAAGTTAGGTTATTTAGTAATTGATACTGATAAAATAACTCAAGATATTTATGAAAATGATTCTTTTTTTAAAGAACAAATGCAGTTGTTATTTTCTGAAAGCATTATAAAAAATAGCAGGATTGATAAAAAGGCAGTAGCTAAAATTGTTTTTAATGATCCAATAAAAATGCAACAACTTAATATGCTTATTCATCCCTTAATAAAAGAGAAAACAATTGCTGTAATTAATGATAATGATGGTTTAATATTTGTTGATGCACCTTTACTATTTGAAGCCGGTTTTGCTGATATTGTTGAGCAAACAATAGTTGTTGTCGCTAGTGAAAAAGTAAGGTTAAGCAGAATAAAAGAGCGCGATAAATTAAGTGATGAAGAAGCAATGAATAGAATAAAATCACAAATGTCACAAGAAGAAAAAATAAAGAAATCACAGTTTATTATTTATAATGATACTAGTTTTGAAGAGTTATATCATCAAGTTGATGATATTTTAAATAAGATCTTAAGTATTTAAAATGATATTAAAGGAGTTATTAGATGTTAATAATAGGAAGTCATGTTAGTATGTCTGCACCAGGTTATTTAAAAAGCGCTGTTGAGGAAGCATTAGCTTACAATGCAAATACCTTTATGTTTTATACAGGTGCACCACAAAATACTAAGCGAAAAGAAATAGCAGAACTAAATGTTGAGCAAGCTAAAAAAATGATGATTGATAATGATATTGATATTAAAAACATTGTTGTTCATGCACCATATATTATTAATCTTGCTAATACAACTAAAGAAGAAACTTTTTCATTAGCAGTTTCTTTTTTAAAGCAAGAGATTAAAAGGGTTGAAGAAATTGGGGCTCAATATTTAGTTTTACATCCTGGTTCTCATGTTAATGCTGGTGAACAAATTGGTTTAGAACAAATTGTTAAGGGTTTAAATGAAGTTCTTGAACAGGATTCAAGTGTTTTTATTTGTCTTGAGTCAATGTCTGGCAAAGGTAGTGAGCTAGGTAAAAAATTTGAGGAATTAAAGTATATTATTGATAATGTTAAACATAAACATTTATTAAAAGTCTGTTTAGATACTTGTCATCTTCATGATGCTGGTTATGATTTAGTTAATGATTTTGAAAATGTTCTTAATGAGTTTGATAATATTATTGGTCTTGAATATTTAAAAGTATTTCACATTAATGATTCAAAGAATCCCTGTGGTGCTAGTAAAGATCGTCATGAAAATATTGGTTATGGTTATATTGGATTTGAAACACTGAATAGAATAGTAAATCATCCAAAGTTAGTAAATGTTATAAAAATATTAGAAACACCATGGCATGAGGGTAAGCCATATTATAAAAAAGAAATCGATATGTTTAGAAAACAATTATTTGAAGAAGGATATCGTAATAATGAATTATCAGATTAAAGATACTAGTCAAGCTAAAACTATTCACCAAAACTATAATTTACCTTATTTTGTTGCTAAAGTGCTTGCTTCATATTCTCAAGAACAAATACTTGATATTCTAACTTATCAAGATAAAGAAATAATTTTTGATAAGATGACTAATGCTGTTGAGTTAGTTAATAATCATGTAAATAAAAATAATAAAATTGTTATTATGGGTGATTATGATTGTGATGGTATTTTAGCTACGTCAATTATGGTCAAGGGTTTTGCTAAGTTAAACTATGAAGTAGGTTATTATATTCCTCATCGTATCAAAGATGGTTATGGGTTAACTATCAATCTTGTAAAACAATTTATCGCTAAAGATTATAAGTTGATTATTACTGTTGATAATGGTATTAATGCCCAAGAAGCTATCCAATATGCTATTGAGCATAATGTTGATGTCTTAGTAACCGATCACCATCAAGTAGATCTAAATAAACAAAGTAATGTAATTTGTCTTCATCCCCAATATTCAAATTTAGATTATGAAGTTAGTGGTGGTTATGTTGCTTATCAGTTTATTAAAAACTTAATTTCTTATGAAGACGATTATCTTCATGCTCTAGCTGCTATAACATTAATCTCAGATGTGATGCCTTTGGTTAAAGGAAATCGTTCTTTTATTAGAAAAGCGTTACAAAATATTCAAGATTTTAATTATCTACAAATAAATGTCCTTGCTAATGGTTTTGTAGATAGTAGTATGATTGGTAGTGTTATCGCACCAAAGATTAACTCCCTAGGTCGTCTACCTGATATTTATAATCCAAATACTCTAGTAAAATTCTTTTGTTCAAATAAAAAAATCGCAATTTTAAATTATGCAAAAGAGATAGAGGAATGTAATAATGTTAGAAAGCAAATGACTAATGACTATTATCAAGAACTAGATAATTATACTATTAAACATAATTTCTTAATGATTGAAAATGATTCGTATCATGAAGGTTTGTTAGGGCTTTTAGCTTCTCGTTTTTCTAATCAAGAGAAATGTGTTAGTTTTATAGCAACAAGTAATAAAGATGAATATAAAGCAAGCATTAGGAGTATTCCAGAAATTAATATTTATAATATTTTAAGCCAATATGAGTATCTTTTCACTAAGCTTGGTGGCCACAGTCAAGCAATGGGAGTTAGTTATAAAAAAGAAAACGCAAAAGAAATAAAAAAAGTTATCGAAAATGAATTAAAAGACTTAGAAATTCCAGAAAAAAGTTATGATGTTATCAAACTTGATGAAGTGGATTTAGAGCTTGATAATATTATTGCTTTGCGATATTTAGAGCCTTTTGGAAATGGTTTTCAAGCACCATTGTTTTTAATAGATAATGCTATTGTTGCGACAATGAAAGGGTTAAAAAATAATCAACATTACCGTTTGAATATTCTATTTGAAACTAAATCATATGAAGTAATGTTATTTAATGTTAATTCATGTGATATTAAGGTTAACGATCATCTTGATTTAATTGTTAAACTAGGGTTAAACAACTATAATGGCCAAACAAAATTAAATATTATTGTTGAAGATTATTTAATTAGATAAAAATACTATAAAATATTATAAAAAATTGGTATAATAAAGGATGGAAGAAAGTAGGTAATGATATGAACTTAAAAGACTATATTGCGAGTATTAATGACTTTCCACAGGAAGGAATTATTTTTAGAGATATAACACCACTGATGGCAAATGGTGCTGCTTTCGCATATGCAACTGATCAATTTACTGATTTTGCAAAAGAATTAAAAGCAGATGTTATTGTAGGGCCAGAAGCACGTGGCTTTATTTTTGGTTGTCCAGTGGCAACAAATTTAAATTTAGGGTTCATTCCAGTTCGTAAACCAAATAAATTACCTCGTGAAACAATTGAGGTTTCTTATGATTTGGAATATGGTTCTAATACATTGTGTATGCATGCTGATGCAATTAAACCTAAGCAAAGAGTAGTTATAGTAGATGATTTGTTAGCAACTGGTGGTACTGTTATGGCATCAATAGAATTAGTTGAAAAAATGGGTGGTATTGTTGTTGGCTGTGCATTTTTAATTGAATTAAGTGATTTAAAAGGAAGAGATTTGTTAAAGGATTATCGAGTGTTATCGTTGATGGATTATTAATATGAATGAAACGATTTCCTCAGATACTGTAATTCCTTTTGAAACACTAATAAAATATACAACGACATATTTAAATAGAAAAGAACATCTTGATTTAATTAAAAAAGCATATGATTTTGCGGTTGAAAAACATGCACCTCAAAAAAGAAAATCAGGAGAACCATATGTTAATCATGTTATAAATGTTGCGATAACACTTGCAAAGTTACAGGTTAGCCCTAACGTTATTGTAAGTGGTCTTTTGCATGATGTGGTTGAGGATTGTGATGTCAGTGTTCAAGATTTAGAAGATAAATTTAATTTGGAGGTTGCGACGATTGTTGAAGCAGTTACTAAATTAGGAAATCTACCAAAAATTACTGATGAGGAATATCAAGCTGAAAATCATCGTAAAATTTTTATAGCGATGTCAAAAGATATTCGTGTTATTTTAGTAAAGTTAGCGGATCGTCTCCATAATATGTTAACTTTACAATATATGCCTGAAAAAAAACAGCGTAAGATAGCTGAGGAAACTTTAGACGTTTATGCACCAATTGCTCATCGTCTTGGTTTAGGTGAAATGAAGGCAACACTTGAAGATAAATGTCTTTATTATTTAGATCAAAAGAAATATTTTGAATTAGTTGAATTGGTTAATTTAAAGAAAAAAGAACGTGATTCAATTTTAAATGATATGATAAAAGAAATAGATAGTCTTTTGATTTCAAATAATATTATTGTAAATATTTCAGGGCGCTCCAAGCATCTTTATAGTATTTATAAGAAAATGGTTTATAAACACAAAAAATTTGATGAGATTTATGATTTACAAGCAATTCGTATTATTTGTAATGATGTGATGACTTGTTATGGTGTACTAGGTATCATTCATAATATGTATCGTCCAATACCAGGTCGTTTTAAAGATTATATTGCTATGAAAAAACCAAATATGTACCAATCTTTACATACAACAATTATTGGTAATGGTGGAATGATTTTCGAGTTACAAATTAGAACTAAAGAAATGGATGACATAGCTGAGCGTGGTTTTGCTGCTCATTGGCGCTATAAAGAAGGTAGTGAAAAAATATCTCAAAAAGCTATAGAGGAGCAACTACATTGGTTTAGAGACTTCGTTTCACTTTCTGATGATTCAAATGATGTCCAAGCTCAAGAATATATGCATAATTTACAACGCGATATTTTTGAGGCTAATGTTTACGCCTTGACTCCTAAAGGAAAGGTTATCAACTTACCAAAAGAATCAAGTGTTATTGATTTTGCTTATAAAATTCATAGTAAAGTTGCTGAGAGTATGACTGGTGCTTTAGTAAATGGAAACTTTGTTCCTTTTAATACTAAATTGACTACTGGTGATGTCGTTGAAATACAAACACAAAATAACGCTCCTGGACCTTCTGAGGGTTGGTTAGATATAGTCAAAACAAGCAATGCTCGGCAACGTATTAAGCAATACTTAAAAAATAAAGTTGAATCAGAGCGTAAAGAATTTGTTGAAAAAGGTCGTACAATTTTATTGAGAGGTATTAAAGAACGTGAATTAGATGAAAAAGTTCTGAATCAACAAGAAGCTCTTGAAAGATGTATTAAATTTTATAAAGTTTCAAATTTTGAAGATGTTTTATATAATTTAGCATCTAAAAAAGCTGATGTTGATGAAATAATTGATAGTGTCTATAATATTAAACCTGTTTTTTCAATTCCAAAATTACTTAAGAAGCAGACGACTAATATAAAAACTATTGATCAGGGAATTATTGTTGAAGGAATTGATTCAATTGCTGTTGAACTAGCAAATTGTTGTAATCCTATTCCAGGAGATGAAATAATTGGTTATGTTTCTAGTGGAAAAGCGATTAAAATTCATCGACATGATTGTCCAAACGTTAAAGGTTTAAATAGCAATGCATTTATTAATGTCTATTGGGATCCAATTGCATTAAAAGGTAGTTATTATTTTGTGGATATGGTAATTAAAAGTTATGATCGTATGTATTTATTAAGTGATATAATTACTTCTTTATCACAAGGTAATGCACAAGTTATGAATGTTAATACAACAATTAATGATATTGTTGCTGAAATCTCATTACAGATTAGGGTGTCTGATGGTGAGCATCTTCAAAGGGTTGTAAATAATATTAAAAAAATTGATGGTGTTATTGATGTTATTAGGGTAAATAAATAGTTTTAATTTAAATGCTAAATTGTCTTTTCGAATTGACAATTTAACTAAATTTTATTATACTTGATTAAAGAAACTGTATTAATAATGCTGTTTTATAGTCAAGCTTACTTGACTATTATTTTTATTTAGAAAGGTGGAAATAAAATGGAAAAAATTACTAAGCCACGTGGTACAGAAGACTTATTATTTGAGGATACTAGAAAGTGGCATATAATGGAAGAAATTATTAGAACATCCGCAAGAAAATACAATTTTTTAGAAATTAGGACACCGATTTTTGAACATACTGATTTGTTTGTAAAAGGAGTGGGCGATACAACTGATGTTGTTACTAAAGAAATGTATACTTTCCTTGATAAAAAAGGACGTAGTCTAACACTTCGACCTGAGGGAACTACTGGTGCTATTAGAGCTTATATTGAACATAAAATGTATGGTTATGATAATCAACCAATTAAGCTTTATTATATGGGACCTATGTTTCGCTATGAACGTCCTCAAAAGGGAAGACAAAGACAATTCCACCAATTTGGCGTAGAAACGATTGGTATTAAAAGTGCTCAAGTAGACGCTGAAACAATTTTAGTTGGATTAGATGTATGTAAAGGAATGGGTTTAAAAAATTTAAAGGTTTTAATTAACACTTTAGGTGATAATGAATCTCGATTAAAATATCGTGAAGCATTAATTGAATACTTACTACAATATAAAGATGAATTGTGTAATGATTGTCAAGTTCGTTTAGAAAAGAATCCATTACGTGTTTTAGATTGTAAAATTGATAGTGAAAAAGAATTTTTAGTTAATGCACCAAAATTAATTGATTATTTAAATGAAGAATCTAAAGTATATTTTGAAACAGTACTTAAAATTCTTGATGATTTAAATGTTGATTATGAAATTGATAATCGTCTTGTTAGAGGTTTAGATTATTATACTGATACAATATATGAAGTTGTTTCTTTAAACAAAGAAAGTGGTGCTCAAGCAACGTTATTTGGTGGTGGACGCTATGATGGTTTATCAGCTAGTCTTGGTGGACCTGATGTTAGTGGTATTGGTTTTGGAATGGGATTAGAGCGTATGTTAATTAGTGCTCAAGTTGAAAATCCAGAACTATTTGATGAAAGACCATTAGATGTATATTTAATGCCGTTATCAAATGAAGTTTCTAGTTATACTTTAACAATTTTAGAACAATTACGTGAAGCTGGCGTTGTTGCTGAAATGGAATATTTTGAGAAATCAACTAAAGCTATGTTTAAATATTGTGAACGTAATAAAATTAAATATGCCATTATTATTGGTGAAAATGAGTTAGAAAATAATACTTTAATTTTAAAAGATTTAGAAAATAATACTCAAGAAGAATTAAGTGAAGCTTGGTTAGAAATTGTGCTTGAAAGGATTAAGAAATAATGGAAAGAACACATAATAATGGTGAATTAACAATCAACAATCTCAATGAAGAAGTTGTTTTAATTGGTTGGGTAGCTAAAAAAAGAAACTTAGGATCATTATTATTTATTGATCTTAGAGATCGCTATGGAATTACTCAAGTTTTTATTGAAGAATCATGGCATAGTTATTGTGCTGAAATAAAAAATGAATATATTATTAAAGTAAAGGGTAAAGTTGTTGCTCGTCAAGACCCTAATAAACAACTTAAAACAGGAGAAATAGAAGTTAGTGCAACTGAAGTTGAAATAATCAATGTTGCTAAAACAACGCCTTTGATAATTGCTGATGAAACAGATGCTTTAGAAGATACAAGAATGAAATATCGTTATTTAGACTTACGCCGTTCAATAATGCAGGATAATTTAATAACTCGTCATCAAATTACTAAAACAATTAGACGTTATTTAGATGATTTAGACTTTGTTGATATTGAAACACCTATTCTTACAATCTCAACTCCTGAAGGAGCTCGTGATTATGTTGTACCCAGTCGTATTCATGATGAATCGTTTTATGCATTACCACAATCTCCACAATTATTTAAACAATTATTAATGGTTGCTGGATTTGAGAAATATTATCAAATAGTTAAGTGTTTTCGTGATGAAGATTTACGTGCTGATCGTCAACCTGAATTTACTCAAGTTGATATTGAAACCTCATTTTTAAGTCAAGAAGATATTCAAAATATTATTGAAGGTTTATTTAAAAAAGTAATGAAAGAAGTAAAAGGTCTGGATGTTACAATTCCTTTTCAAAGAATATCTTATCATGATGCTATGAATAATTATGGTAGTGATAAACCGGATTTACGTTTTGCAATGAAATTACATGATTTAAATCAATGCTTGAATGGTATTGAATTTAGTGTCTTCAATGATACAATTAAAGCTAATAATAACGTAAAAGCTATTGTTGTTAAAAATAATGCTGATAAGTATTCTCGTAAAGATATTGATAAATTACAAGAACTAGCTAAGAAACATCATGCCAAAGGTTTAGCATGGTTAAAAGTAGAAGAAAATGCTTTTGTTGGTCCAATTTCTAAGTTCTTTAATGAGGAATATACAACAGCTTTGAAAAATGAATTAAATTTAGAAAATAATGATTTAGTATTGTTTGTTGCTGATGAATGGCAAGTTGCTTGTAATGCCTTAGGTGCTTTACGTTTAGAAATTGCTAATCAATTAGAATTAATAGATAATGATTTATTTGAGTTTTGTTGGGTTGTTGACTGGCCACTATTTGAATATGATAAAGATGATCAAAGATATTATGCTGCCCATCATCCTTTTACAAGACCTGCTGTTGGTCAAGAACAATCATTTGCAAGTGATCCTGCTAATGCTTATGCTCAAGCCTATGATATTGTTTTAAATGGTTATGAAATTGGTGGTGGTTCTCTACGTATTTATGATCAAGAAATGCAAATGAAAATGTTTGAAGTTTTAGGTTTTAGTGATCAAGAGATTCAAGATCAATTTGGTTTCTTTGTTAATGCGTTTCAATATGGAACACCTCCACATGGTGGAATTGCTTTAGGGCTGGATCGTATTGCAATGATTTTAACTAACTCAGAGTCAATTAGGGATGTAATTGCCTTTCCAAAAAATGCTAGTGCAACATGCCCTTTAACACAAGCACCAGGCTTAATTAGTGAAAATCAAAAAGCTGAATTAGGTCTTAAAACATATAAGAAGTAGGGATATAATGATAAAACAAGAATTAATTGATCGTATTAATTATCTTGCGAATAAAAAGAAAACTGAAGGTTTAACTGATGCTGAGCAATTAGAACAAGATAAATTAAGACAAGAATATTTAAAAGAGTTTAAAGCAGGATTTGAACAGCGTTTAATGAATATTAAGGTTGTTGATCCTGATGGTAATGATGTAACACCAGAGAAATTAAAAAATGCTAAAAAAGAAAGGAATAAATCATAATGTTAAAAGCTAAGATTGCAATGGAAAATGGAGATATTATTGAATTAGAATTATTTGAAAATGAAGCACCCAAAACAGTTGAAAATTTTGTTAAGTTAATCGAGGCTGGTTTTTATGATGGTTTAACTTTTCATCGTGTGATACCTGGATTTGTCTCACAAGGTGGTTGTCCAAAAGGAAATGGAACGGGAGGACCTGGTTATACTATTCCTTGTGAAACAATTAATAATCCACATCAACACCTTGCTGGTTCATTATCAATGGCTCATGCTGGTAAAGATACAGGTGGTTCACAATTTTTTATTGTTCATGAACCACAACCACATTTAGATGGTGTCCATACTGTCTTTGGTCAAACAATTAGTGGTTTGGAATATGCTAAAGCAATGAAAAATGGTGCTAAAATTAATAAGATTACTGTTGAAAGGGAATAAAAGATGGACCAATTAGTTATTAATACAATTAGAGCACTTGCTATTGATATGACAAATGAAGCAAAATCTGGTCATCCTGGTATGCCTTTAGGAAGTGCTCCAATTGGTTATAAAATATTTAAAGAAATGAAAATTAATCCTAAAAAACCTGATTGGTTTAATCGTGATCGTTTTGTTTTAGCTAGTGGTCATGCTTCAACATTATTATATTCACTATTACATTTAAGTGGTTATAATATATGTCTAACGGATTTAAAAAACTTTAGACAATTAGACTCAATCACTCCTGGTCATCCTGAATATTTACATACGGCTGGAGTTGATGCTACAAGTGGTCCTTTAGGTCAAGGAATCGCAATGGCTGTTGGTATGGCTCTAGCAGAAACTGTTCTTGCGAGTAAATATAATAAAGAAGATTATAATATAATCGATCATTATACTTATGTTTTATGTGGTGATGGCGATATGCAAGAGGGTGTAACTTTTGAGGCCTCTTCATTAGCTGGATTATGGAAATTAGGAAAATTAATTGTTTTTTATGATTCAAATGATGTTACTTTAGATGGACCATTAAATGATACATCAAGTGATAATATAAAAAACAGATATGAATCAATGGGATGGCAGTATCTTTATGTTGCTGATGGTAATGATTTAATAGCATTAGATAAAGCACTAAAAATGGCCCAGCTTGAAGATGAAAAACCAACGTTAATTGAAGTTAAGACCATTATTGGATATGGTTCACAAAAACAAGGTACTTCGGCAACCCATGGGGCACCATTAGGTCAAGAGGATGGTACTTATGCTAAAGAGTTCTATGGTTGTTCTTTAACTGAGTTTGATATTTCAAATGAAATCTATGATACTTTTACTTATCAACAAATTAAACAAGGTGAAAAACAATATAAAGAGTGGTTAAAGCAATTAAAAAAATATCAAGAAGCTTATCCACAGCAAGCAAACGAATTACAAGAATTAATCAATGATGATTATCGTATTAATTATGGTGATTACAAATTAAAAAAGACTAATGAAAGTCAAGCAACAAGAAATAGTAGTAATGATGTTATTAATTATCTTGCAACTAAACATCCAACCTTTATGGGAGGAAGTGCTGATTTATCAAGTTCTACGATGACTAAAATTAAAGATAGTTCTCTTTTTAGTGCAACTAATCGTTTAGGACGTAACATTAATTATGGAATAAGAGAGTTCGCAATGGCTGTGATTAATAATGGTGTGATCCTTCATGGTGGAATTAAGATATTTGGTGGCACATTTTTTGTCTTTTCTGATTATTTAAAACCAGCTTTAAAAATGGCTGCTTTGATGAAGATTCCTACTATTAATGTCTTTAGTCATGATTCGATTGCTGTAGGTGAAGATGGTCCTACACATCAACCAATTGAACATTTAGCGATGTTAAGATCAATGCCAAATCTTAATGTTATTAGACCTTGTGATGCTAATGAAACTTTTGGTGCCTGGCAAATTGCTATGGAAAGTAAACAAACTCCTTCAGCATTAATTTTATCTCGTCAGAATTTAATGGTTGAAGCTAATAGTGATTATAATAAAGTAAAATATGGTGCATATGTAATAAAAGAGGAAAGAGAAAAAGTTGACTGTTTATTAATTGCTACTGGTTCAGAAGTTAATCTTGCTATTGCTGCTGCTACTGAACTTGAAAAAGATGGCTATGATATTAGAGTAGTTAGTATGCCTTGTCGTAGTTTATTTGAACAACAATCAAAGAAATATCAAAATCAAGTTATTCCAACTAAATGCAAACAACGTTTAGTAATTGAAATGGCTACATCATATGGATGGCATAAATATGCATTAAAAGATAATCAAATTCTTGGAATTGACACTTATGGCTTAAGTGCTAAAGGTAGTCAAGTTATGGATTATTATGGTTTTAATGTAGACAATGTTGTCAAATTAGTTAAAACTATTGTTAAATAAATGTTGATTTGATATAATTAAATAGTCTGAATTGGAAGTGGAGGTATTGATATGATATTACAAATTTTAACAATTCTTGTATCTTTAGTAGTTGGAGCCTTTGGTGGATATATGTTTTCGCAAAGAAGAGTTTCTAAGGAAATGGCAGGAAAGACAGTAATTGATGAAAAAACAATTACAGCAATTTATATGGATATGGGAAGAAAACCATCACAAGCGCAAATTAATCGTGCGATGAAAACTGCAAAAGCAAATTCAAAAAGTAATTCAAAAAAATAAACCCTAATTTTATTAGGGTTTTTATCTAGGAGTTATATTATGATAATTAACTATAATTATAAATTAAAATTAAATAGAGATAAACTTATTGATTTCTTAACTAGTCAAGGTTTACAATATGATGATAATATTGATACTTGTTTAGTTATTAAAGAGAACAATGATATTATTGCTTGTGCTTGTAAAAAGGATAATGTTTTTAAGATGATTGCTGTTTCTTGTCACTATCAATCACTTGATTATGTTGCAAAATTGGTTAGTGAGTTAATTGCAATTGCTCATAAACAAGGTATTTTTCATTATTTTATTTTCACTAAAATGATCTACGAACAACATTTTACTAATTTAGGATTTGCCTTATTGGTTTCTTATAAGGACATTGGTTTATTTGAAATGGGACATCCTACTTTTATTGAATATTATAGTAATATTCTTATAAAGCCAAATGGGCCTCGTGGTGCTATTGTTATGAATTGTAATCCATTTACACTTGGTCATCGCTATTTAATTGAAGAAGCTTTAAAACAAGTTGATCAATTAATAATTTTTATTGTCCAAGAAGACCAATCCTTCTTTAGTTTTAGGGAACGTTTTAAACTAGTTGAAGAAGGTGTCAAAGATCTTGAAAATGTTAGTGTCATTGCTAGTGGACCTTATATCATATCACAAGTTACTTTTCCAACTTATTTTCTAAAATCTTTAGATGACTTGGCAGAATATTATACAAGTATCGATATTAAATTATTTAAAGAAATCATGGAGCGTATGAGTATTACAAAGCGTTTTGTTGGTAGTGAACCGCATGATTTATTAACTAATTATTATAATGAACAATTAAAAAAATACTTAGGTGATGATTTAATTGTAATTGGAAGAAAGAGTCTAGATGAAACAATAATTAGTGCTAGTTTAGTTAGAAAATATTATGATAATAATGATTTTATAAAGATAAAACCTTTAGTAAATGAGAATACATATAATTTTTTATTAAGAAAGAAGGCAACAACTAGTGAATAAGTTAATTGTAGCTAGTAATAATAAACATAAAATAATTGAGATTAAAGAAATGTTGGTTGATTTTGATATTGAAATTTTATCATTGGAAGAAGCAAATATTAATCTTGATGTTGAAGAAACGGGAACAAGTTTCAAAGAAAATGCTTTGTTGAAAGCTAAAGCAATCTATCAAATTGTACAAATACCTGTTCTTAGTGACGATTCTGGTTTAGAAGTTGAAGCATTAGCAAATGAACCAGGTATCTATTCAGCACGATATGCTGGCCTTGATAAAGATGATAAAGCAAATAATGAGAAATTACTTACTAAGATGAAAAATCAAAAACATCGTAGTGCACGTTATGTATGTGCTATGGCATTAGTTATTGATAATAAAACTATCCACTGTGTTGAAGATTATCTTTATGGTGAGATAATTGATGAATACCGTGGTACTAATGGTTTTGGATACGATCCATTATTTTATTTGAAAGATTTGGATAAAACGCTTGCTCAAATTAGTTTAGAAGAAAAAAATAGGCTTTCACATCGCTATAAAGCCTTGAAAAAAATTTATAATATTATAAAGGAGCTAGTTTAATGGCACTTAATGTTGTTTTATACGAACCAGAAATACCACAAAATACCGGTAATATTATTAGAACTTGTGTAGCAACTAATACAAAATTACATTTGATAGAACCTTTAGGATTTGATTTATATAAAAAAGATGTTAGGCGAAGTACAGCCAATCATCTTGAAGGGTTAAACTATCAAGTATATCCTGATTATGATACTTTTGTAAAAGAAAATCATGGTAGTTATTATTATTTGACAAGGTATGGCAAAAAAGCTCATTCTGAGTTTAATTTTTCCAATACTACAGAAGAGATCTATTTTATTTTTGGTAAAGAAAGTAGTGGAATCCCATATGAGATTTTAAAAGCTCATCTAGATCATTGTTTAAGAATTCCGATGGCAAAATCGGCACGAAGTTTAAATCTTTCTAATTGTGTGAGTATTATTATCTATGAAGCACTAAGACAACAAGATTATCCAGATTTAAGCTTAGTTGAAGTGCAAAAGGGTGCTGATTTTTTAAATAAATAACTAAAAAGAAGTATAAATAATTTTATACTTCTTTCTTATTTTGTTCTTGGATTAGTTTAGCTTTAAAAACTTGTTTAGCAAGTATCATCGTTGTTATTGATCCCACACCACCTGGAACAGGTGTAATATATTTAACTTTATCAATTACATTATCAAAGTCAACATCACCATAAATTTTATCATTTTCAACATTAATACCAACATCAATAACAATAGCATTCTCTTTAACATGCTTAGCTTTTATTAAGTGTTTTACACCTGCTGCTGCTACAATAATATCGGCTTTTGAGCATTCTTTAACTAAATCTCTTGTTAAAGTACGACAAGTTGTTACAGTTGCTTTACGATTCAACATTAAAAGTGATAAAGGTCTTCCTACAGCCATTCCAGCACCAACAATAGTAACATTAAGACCACCAATATCAATTTTTAAATAGTCAATAATTTCCATTATAGCTTGAGGTGTACAAGGGACAAAACCAAAATCATCAGATGTGAAGAGACGTGCTATATTTGTATATGACATGCCATCAATATCTTTATCATGATCAATCAAGCGTGCTACCAGATCTGCATCTATTTGCTTAGGTAAGGGACGAAGGATGATAATACCATTAATATCATCATCATTATTTAAGTTAATAATGGTATCAATAAAGATTTCTTGAGCAACATTAGTAGTAAAAGTTTCTAATTGCGTATTTATATTTAGTTCTTTAAATTTTTTAACAATTGATTTTTCATAAGTAATATCATCACCATTATTTCCAACACGAACAATAGCAACCTTAGTATCTTTATTTTTAATTTGTTGTTTTAAATTAGCTATTTCTTCATTTATTTTTAAAGCAATATCTTTTCCTTTGATTATCTTCATTTTCTAACCTCACAATCTTTTATATTCTACCATTTTTTTTACTAAAATTAAATAGATATAATTGAATATGTACATTTTTAGCACTCTTATTGATTGAGTGCTAAATTAATTGTATAATAATAATGGAAATAAATAAGGAGGAGATAATATGAATCCAGATAAATTTACAAATAAAGTTAATGAAGCATTAATAAATGCAAATACTTTAGCAATTGAACATAAAAACTTGAATGTTGACACAGTTCATATTATGAATGCTATCTTAACAGATAAAGACTCATTTATTTATCGTATCTTAGATAATCTAAATATTAATAAAGATGATTTTAGAAATGAAATGGTTGAATTACTTGAAAAAGAAACTACATCTAGTAATTTAGTTGATCAATTAGGAATGAGTGCCCATTTAAATAGTTTATTTATTGATGCTGATAAGATAAGAAGTAAGATGAATGATGATTATTTATCTATTGAACATCTTTTTTTGGCTTTTGTTTCACAAAAAGATTCTCGATTTAAGCCAATTTTAAATCGTTTTAATCTAAATCGAAAAAATGTTGAAGAGGCTATTAATGTTATTAGAAAAAATCGTAATGTTACCTCAAAAGATCCAGAAGAAACATATGATGCATTAGAAAAATATGGACGTAATCTCGTTGAAGATGCTCGCAACAATAAGATAGATCCAGTTATAGGACGTGATGAAGAGATTAGACGTGTGATAAGAATTTTATCACGAAAAACAAAGAACAATCCTGTTTTAATAGGTGAACCAGGTGTTGGTAAAACAGCAATCGTTGAAGGTTTAGCACAGCGTATTGTTCGTCAAGATGTTCCTGATGGTTTAAAAGATAAAATAATTTATGAATTAGATATGGGTGCATTAATTGCAGGCGCAAAATATCGTGGGGAATTTGAAGAACGATTAAAAGCAGTACTTGCAGAAATAAAAGATGCTAATGGTCAAATTATATTGTTTATTGATGAATTACATACTTTAGTTGGAGCTGGTGCAACTGAGGGTGCTATGGATGCTTCAAATCTATTAAAACCTATGTTAGCTCGTGGTGAATTACACTGTGTTGGAGCAACTACAATTAGTGAATATCAAAAATATATTGAAAAAGATGCAGCTTTAGAGAGAAGATTTCAAAAAGTTATGGTTGTTGAACCTACTTTAGAAGATAGTGTTTCAATTTTAAGAGGGTTAAAAGAACGTTTTGAAATTCATCATGGTGTTAAAATACAGGATGAAGCAATTATTGCAGCAGTAAAATTATCTCAGCGTTATATAACTGATCGTTTTTTACCTGATAAAGCTATAGATTTAATTGATGAGGCTTGTGCAACAATTAGAACTGAAATTGATTCAATGCCAAGTGAATTAGATGAGTTAACTAGAAGAATTAGAATGTTAGAAATAGAGGAAACATCTCTAAAAAAAGAAAAAAGTAAGAAAACTAAAGAAAGACTTGTTAATATTCAAAAAGAATTAGCTAATTTAAAAGAAGAAGAACAAGTAATGAATGCTCGTTGGGTTAATGAGAAAAGTGATATTGCAAAAATTCAAAAATTAAAAGAAGATTTAGATAAAGCTAAGCATGATTTAGAACAAGCTAAATCAAATGCACAACTTGAAGAAGCAGCACGTTTACAATATGGAGTTATTCCAGAATTAGAAAAAAATCTAAAAGCTAATGAAGTATTGGAAATGGCAGATGAAGATCGTCTTTTAACTGAATCGGTAAGTGAAAATGAAGTAGCTCAAATTGTTTCTAATTGGACAAGTATTCCAGTTGCTAAACTAATTAAAAAAGATCGAGAAAAGATTTTATCATTAGAGGATAATCTTAAGGGAATGGTTTTTGGTCAAGATGAGGCAATTCAAAAGATATCAGATGCAATAATTAGATCACGTGCTAAAATACAAGATCCTAATCGTCCAATTGGTTCTTTTATGTTTTTAGGTCCTACAGGAGTAGGAAAAACAGAGATAGCTAAATCATTAGCTATCGAATTATTTGATAGTAAAGATCAAATTGTCCGTATTGATATGTCTGAATATATGGAAAAACATAGTGTATCTCGTTTAGTAGGAGCACCACCTGGTTATGTTGGTTATGATGAAGGTGGGCAGTTGACAAATGCTATTCGTCGTAAACCATATTCAATTATTCTTTTGGATGAGATAGAAAAAGCACATAAAGATGTCTTCAATATTTTGTTACAAATACTTGATGATGGTCAGTTAACTGATTCAAAAGGACGATTGGTTGACTTTAAAAATACTATTATTATTATGACATCTAATCTAGGTAGTGAATATATTTTAGAAAACAATGATGAAGCGAATAAAAAACTTGTTAATGACCTTTTAAAATCACATTTTAGACCTGAGTTTTTAAATAGAATTGATGAAATTATTACTTTCAATCCATTAACAAAAGATTTAGTTGCTAATATCATTAATAAGTTTATTAATGAAGTAGCATTACGCTTAAAAGAGGACAATATCACATTAACAATATCAGATAAAGCTATCGATAAGATTATTGAAAATGGTTTTGATTCAGTCTATGGAGCTCGTCCTCTAAAGAGATATATTCAAAAAAATATTGAGACGCTAATTGCAAAAGAAATAATTAAAGATAATATCTTAGCAAATGATAAGATTATCATTGATTATGATAAAGATTTTATAATTACTAAAAATCAATATAATTAAAAAAAGAAACAATCTATATAAATAGATTGTTTTTATAATACTGTTTCAAATTTATTTAAGGCATTATCTTCGCCAATAATAATTAGTGAATCATTTTCTTGGATCATAGTTTCTTTATTAGGTAGAATAATTTCATCATCACGCTTTATTGCCGCAATCATAACATTGTATTTTTCCTTTATTTGAGCTTCTTTTAAAGTTTTTCCAGTAAACCTTGTTTTGCGAGGGAATAGTTCAATTATGCTATATTTTTCTCCTAGAAGAGAAACATAGTCAGCAATAACTGGTATAGCAATTGTCAAAGCAACTTTTTCACCCATTTCATGTTCAGGCATAATAATGTTTCCTTCTGGGATACCAAGTTTTAATAATGCAGCACGATGTTGATAATTACTTGCTTTAACAGTAAGGTTATTAACACCCATATCTTTCAAAAGTAAAGTAGTAATAATACTTGATTCAATATGAGAACCAATCGCCACAACAACATGATCAAAGTTATTAACACCTAGTTGCTCTAATGCTTCTTCATCACGAGTATCACATATCTTTACAAACTCTGTTTTACTAGCATAACGAGCAACACGACTTTCTTCCATATCAACAACAGTTACTCTTTGTTTATTATCTAATAATGTATTAACAATAGAACTACCAAATCTTCCTAAACCAATTACTAAGACATCTTTTATTTGCATATTTCTCACTCCCATTACAGCAATATTATACTATTTTATTTATAAATTGCAATACATTTCTTTTTTACTTTACTAATTCATTTTTTCGTGGTAGACTAGTTTAGTCAAAGCATTATCGTTTTTAAAAGTAAGGATAGCTTTAGCTTAAAATGATGACCAATAGTTTACTTTTAAAATAGTAAATGATAAAATGCAATTACATAGAATAGATGAAGAAGGTATATAATGAAACATAGAAGCAAACCTCTTATGGGCAAAAGAAATAGAAAAATTGTTTTTAAAAGAAATATTGCTTTAAGTTATTTTATTATGATTATTTTAGGAACAATTTTATTGTTTTCACCAATTACGACAAGTAGTAATAATCATGTTTCGTTAATTGATGCTTTTTTTGTATCGGCATCTGCTTTTACTGATACTGGTTTAACACCAATTAGTATCCATGAATCATTTAATCGATTTGGACAGATTGTTATTTTAATTTTAGTTCAAGTTGGTGCAATTGGTTTAATGACAATGAAAGCCGTACTGTTCTTGTTGATAAATAAAAAAATATCGACTGCTGATCGTATGATGATCCACAATGAACAAAGACAAACTAAAGTAAGTGGTATGGTTAAATTAATTAAAGATGCAGTTTTAATATTACTTAGTGCCCAAATACTTTTTACAATAATAGTTACTCTACATATGGTGTTGTTTTATGATCATTCAATCTTAAATAGTTTATGGTTTTCCTATTTTCATGTAACATCAGCACTTACTAATGTTGGTTTTGATTTAACAGGTAGTAGTTTAGCTGCCTTTAGCACTGATTATCTTTTCCAATCATATATCATGTTTTTGATTATTTTAGGTGGGTTAGGTTTTCCTGTTTTAATCGATATTAAAAGATATTGTATTGCTAGAAAAAATAAAGAGAGCTTTCGTTTTTCACTATTTTCAAAAATAAGTTTTTATACATATTTTATTGTTGGCATAATAGGATTTATCATTATATTATTTCTAGATTATGAATTTATTTTTGTAGAACAAGAAGGAATGAAAGGTGTTTTCTATGCATTATTTCAGGTTGTTTCATCTCGAAGTTGTGGTTTAGTTACACTTGATTTAAATTCGTTTTCATCGGGCAGTCAATTGGTTTTAGGCTTATTAATGTTTATCGGAGCAGCACCTGCCTCAACTGGTGGTGGCGTTAGAACAACTACCATTGCTTTAATGGTATTGTATTTAATTAATTTTGCTTCAAATAAACGTGATGTTGAAGCCTTTAATCGCCGTATTCCTATGGATACAATTTTTAAAGCCTTTGTTTCTTTTAGTATCGGTGGAATATTAGTGGTATTATCATCTGTTTTAATTATTGGTTTAAATAGTAATGTCCCAATTATAGATATTGTTTTTGAAGTTACTTCAGCATTTGGAACAACGGGAATGTCTTTAGGAATAACCAAGAATTTTGAACCAATTAGTAAAATTATAATTGCTCTATTAATGATGATTGGTCAATTAGGTATTACAAATGCAATGATTGTATTCTCACGTAATAAAGAGGATAGTAATACAATACGATTGCCAGAAGAAAAT
>JAJDGJ010000059.1 GCA_030265585.1 Erysipelotrichaceae bacterium OttesenSCG-928-M19
AAGGAAAGAAAGTAATTATTTCAGAAAACACTGTTATTGATTTTTTAAATGATCAGTTATTGAATGAAGCTGGTTTAACAAGTGATGATATCGAAAAAGTGGTTATTGCAGAGGTTCCTTTACGTTTAGAGGCTTTAAACAATAAACAAGCTGATGCTGTAATCTTACCTGCTCCTTACGATACTTTTGCAGTTGAACAAGGTAATAAAATTATTAAAACTATCGTTAATGAAGAACAACAAATTTCAATGTTACTTTTAAATGATACTATTTTAGAAAACAATGATGAGAATATTGCTAACTTCGTTAAAGCATATAATGAAGCCGTTGCTTATTTAAATACAGTAGATCCAAATGAAATTAGTGAGTTGATTGTTGAAACAGTCGGCTATAGTGAAGAAAATACTAAAACAATTAAATTACCTAAATTTTTACCAATAACCCTACCTTCTGAAAGTAAGATTGAAGATGCTCTAAACTGGTCTAAAGAAAAGAAAATTATTGATAAGGATTTAAATGCTAAAGATTTAATGGTTGACATCGGCAATGTTAGTAATTAATAATTTATCTTTTTCTTATGATAAAGAACTAGTAATTGATAATTTTTCTTTAACTGTTAATAGTGAGGAAATTATTGCTATTATTGGTAAAAGTGGCTGTGGTAAAACGACTCTTTTAAATAATTGTGCTAATATTCATGGCAACAACAAGGCTATTGTTCTTAACAATGAAGTTCTTGATGCTCAAAAAAAGAAAATAGGGCTTTTAATGCAAGACTATGGGCTATTACCATGGTTAAATGTTAGAAATAACTGCTTGCTACCCTATAAAATAAAAAAAGAACCTCTTACTGATGCTCTCTATGATGAATTTAATAGAATTCTAACTAAACTAGAAATTAGTGCTCTAGTTGATCAAAAAGTTAATCACTTAAGTGGTGGTGAAAAACAAAGAGTTGCCTTGGCTCGTCTCTTTACTTTTAAACCTGACTTAATTCTCTTAGATGAAGCTTTTTCTAATCTTGATATTTTTATTAAAGAAGAAGCTATTAACTTGTTCTTCTCGTTATGGCAAGCTAATCCAGTACCAACTATTTTAGTTACACATAACATTGATGAAGCTTTATTTATGGCTAGCAAAATTGTTGTTGTAACGACAGGTTGTCAAGTTCTTGAAACTATTCCAAATCCTTTATTTATGGATAATAATTATCGTTTAAGCAAGCAATATGGTACCTTATATAATAAGATTGCTACACTTATTAAAGGAGATAACTAATGAAAAAGAAGTTAAAATATTATTTTTGCGGGTTACTCATAACTCATTTATTATGGTGGGTTTTTAGCATTACCTTAAACAATTCTGCCTTAGTAAATCCACTTACAGTCTATCAAAACATCTTTTTTAGTTTTGATTCAACATTAGTTATTCATACTTTTGAAAGTTTAAAAAGAGTCTTTATTAGTCTAGCTATTAGTTTATCATTAGGTATTATAGTTGCTTTACTTATGGATGAGTTTACACTCTTGAACAAACTATTAAATCCCATTATTTACTTGTTGTACCCTATTCCTAAACCAGCACTTTTAGCAATCATAATGAGTTTACAAGGAATAGGCAATGCATCAAAGATTACCATTATTGTCTTAATTACTTTCTTTCAAATAGTAATTTATTTAAACAGTAATTTAGCTCAAATATCTAGTAATACCAAATATCCATTATTAAGCTTAGGTGCCTCTCGATTGCAAATAGTTAGCCAATTAAAAATACCCGCAATTATTCCTGGTATCATCGCATCGCTAAAAATTACTTTAGCATCTGCCTTTGCGATTTTATTCTTAATTGAAAACTATGGTACCACATATGGACTAGGCTACTATATCCAAAATGCTTGGACAAAAATGGATTATGTTGATATGTATACAGGTGTTATTTTCATTAGTTTTACCTGTTTAATATTATTTGTTTTCATTGAATATTTAGAACAAGAACTACAAAAAAAAGGATATATAAATTAAAGAGATGAAAACTCATCTCTTTTAAAATATCAATTTATCTCTTTTAAGATGACAATTAATTGTTACAATAACAATTAAACTAGCAATTGCTAAAAGAAAATATATTATAGTCTGTGGACTATTAGTAATATCTACTAATAAGCCCCCAATAACAGGACCAATAGCCGCCATTGTATAGCCAATTGTTTGTGACATTGCTGATAAACTTGAAGCATGTTGACTACTTTTAGTATTCTCAGTAATAATAGCAACCACCCAAGCAAAACAACCACCTGTTCCTAAACTCAATAGCAATGTTCCAATATAGAAAGGTGCTGCACTATTAGCTAGTAAAATTAAAATAATACCACTAAAAATTGCTGCTGCTGATAGGATTAACATATCAGTGTTTCTCTTAATTTTTTTCAACAGTAAAGGAATTAAGAAGAGAGCTGGTAGAGCAGCTAGCTGAAAGGAAATCATTAGAAAACTAATAAAGCTTTGAGATAAGCCAAGATTAGTGGCAATTGTTGGCAACCATGTTGTATTAGTATAATAAATAACTGACTGTGAACCCATTATTAAAGATATCATCCAAGCATATGGCGATTTAAGCATTTGTTTAACAATATCTATTGAAAAGGCATTAATCTGTGTTTTAGCAGTTTGATGGCCTTTTTTATATTGAAACCACAATAATAATGCAATAACAGTCGGTAAGATCCAAATCAACATGAGAAAATTCCAAGAAAAAGCAAGTGCAATCGTAAAGGCAATTCCTGATGCTATTGAAGCAAAAATGTTTTGCATACATAAATAAATACTAGTATATGCTGCCTTACGTTGTTGCCCATATTCTTTAATAATAGCGGGAAGTAAAACATTACTAATTGAAATTCCAAAACCAAGGAAAATTGTTCCAAACAATAAAACATAGTAATTATCTACTGCTCTTAGTATTGAACCAATCATTACCAAGATAAGTCCACCAATTAATGTATTAATTAAACCATTCTTGCCTGCAATAAATGGTATGATAGCTGAACTTAAAGCAAAGACAATCAAAGGAATAGTTGTTATTAAGCCAAAATCAGTAGCTGAGATATTTAAATCATTAATAATAATATCACTAATAGGACCTACGATAACAATAGTCGACCTTAAGATTGAACTAGTAAAAATAATCGCTATTAATAATATTATTAATTTTGTTTTTGTATTTGTCTCTGTTTTCATAAAATCACCTATCTATATTATATCATACAACAGTTCAGCTTGTGCTATATCTGTTTATAATTATAGATCTTTTAATCAGATTCACTATTGTCGCACAATTTATATTTAAACAAATTAAA
>JAJDGJ010000061.1 GCA_030265585.1 Erysipelotrichaceae bacterium OttesenSCG-928-M19
CCAATAACTTCATAGTTCTTCTCTTTTAAATAGACTAGCCATTCATCGACAGAAGTAACTGTTAAACCAATTGAAATATCTGTTCCTATATTAACTTTATTAGTATTATTATCGTCTTTAATTAACTCAATCTGGGCATTCTCAGTTTCTAGAAAAACTAGTTCCATACCTGGTATTTCCATACGATGCTTAATAGTTAATCCTAAAATATTTTGATAAAAATTTAATGATTCTTCCATATTATTGACATTGATTGTCATCCAACATAATTTCATAATATTACCTCGACTTTCTAGTTACTATTATAGTTTATTTATGCACTAAGTACAATTAGCTAAACAAAAAGAATAGGTATTTACCTATTCATACATTTGCGCTATTTTATTTTGTAAGTTTTCATTCTCTAAAAACTCATCGAAACTACCCTCATAACTAACACAGCCTTTTGGTGTAATCTCAATTATTTTATTAGCAAGTGTTTCAATAAAACTAAAGTCATGACTTGCGAACAATAAAGAACCTTTAAAAGCTTTTAAACCATCATTTACAGCTGTAATTGATTCTAAATCAAGATGGTTAGTTGGTTGATCCAATATAATAACATTGGCTTCTTTTAACATCAATTTCGCAAACATCATACGCATTTTTTCCCCACCAGATAAAACCGATACTTTCTTTAATGGCTCATCATGAGAGAACAACATCTTTCCTAAATAACTACGACAAAAAGCTTCCCCTTGTTCTTCACCAGAATATTGTCTTAACCAATCCACTAAATTTAAAGAACGATCTTTAAAGAACTCACCATTGTCTTTAGGAAAATAATCCCATTCCACAGTCACTCCCCATTTTATTGTTCCTGATGCTGGTTCAACTTCACCAGCAAGAATTTTAAATAAGTTTGTTACTATTGTTTCATCACGAGAGAAGAAGTATACTTTATCCCCACCATTAATAGTGAAATCAACATTTTCAAATTGCTTTTCACCATCAATTTCATATGATAAATCATTAACTTCAACAACATCATCTCCAAGGTTTCTTTGAACATTTAAACCAATAAATGGATATCTTCTTGATGAAGGTTTAATATCATCTAAAGTAATCTTTTCTAATAGCTTCTTACGCGATGTCGCTTGTTTAGATTTAGATGCATTAGCACTAAAACGAGCAATAAAATCTTGCAATTCCTTCATCTTTTCTTCTTTTTTCTTATTGTCATCTTGGGCCATTCGACTCGCTAATTGACTTGATTCTTTCCAAAAATCATAGTTACCCACGTATAGAGTAGCTTTTTGAAAATCAATATCTACAATATGCGTACAAACATTATTTAAGAAGTGACGATCATGGGAAACAACAATAATTGTCTTTTCAAAATCATCAATGAAATTCTCAAGCCATTTTATTGCGTAAAAATCTAAATGGTTAGTTGGTTCATCCAATAATAAAACATCTGGATTACCAAACAATGCTTGAGCAAGCAATACCTTTACTTTATCCTCACCATCTAATTCCTTCATAAGTTTTGTATAATCAGTTTCTTTTAATTTTAAACCATTCAATAGTTTCTCAGCATCGCTTTCAGCTTCCCAACCATCCATTTGAGCAAACTTTTCTTCCAATTCAGCTGCTTTATAACCATCTTCTTCACTAAAATTTTCTTTTAAATAAATAGCATTCTTCTCAATCATCGTATCATATAATTCTTGATAACCCATAATAACAGTATCTAGTACACTATATTCATCATATTCAAAATGATTTTGTTTTAAGTATGATATTCTTTGATTCTTTTCATAAAAAATATCACCCTTAGTTGAATCAATTTCACCAGCTAATATTTTTAAGAAAGTTGATTTCCCAGCACCATTAGCACCAATAATTCCATAGCAATTCCCACTTGTAAACTTAATTGTAACATTGTCAAATAATTTATCCTCACCAAATGCTAATGATACATTAGAAACACTTACCATATTATCCCTCTTTTCTCTAAGGTTTCACTAAACCTTGCGATTTTACTTTTTAAACTTCTTTGATATTCTATTCCATAATTATTTAAAAAATCCTTAAAGCTACCTTCACTACTATAGTCTGCAGCCTCATATTCAATTTCATAATCTGTTTGTCCTAAATAAACTGACTTATCCAAACATATTAGACCATTTTGATAATGATATTCAATTCTCTTTGTCTTCATTGATCCTAATAATCTTAAATCAGTAGCAACATTGTCAAAATAATCATTTATTAAATTTGGTTGCTGACAAATAGCTAAAAAAATTTGCTTATCAATAAAAATATTTTCTTCTAGAATATCATTTTCGCGTTGCGTTTTACGACATAGCTCAAATTCATTATTAAGTACACGAATTCTAATAGCTTGTCCTTGTTTCTTTAATGAAAATAAAGGCGTTTCAAAATAGAAATTCTCTTGTTCGATAATCTGACTATCTTTTATAACTAAATCATGCTCAATAATTTCATACTCTTGTTTTGTTAACAACTGTTTATACTCTATTTCAATATTGTTTGTCATATTTCCACCTTAATTAATAAATATTCTTCAGAGTATAATCGAAATATTGATACTCCTTGCCATTTTCAGAGTAAATCTTAAACATCATAACATCATAGCTTCTCATTGTAGCATCACTAATTATTACTTCACTTATTGCTTCTTTAGTTCCTTTTGGATATCTACTAATATATGTTCTATCACTATTGTAAATGATATAGTCATCAACCATTGTTTGCACAGTCTCACCATCAATTAAAGTATATTTACAACTTGAAAAGTCTCTTTTACATAGCATTCGATCACCAAAGATCACATATTTCTCTGTTTCTTGTTTAATGTTTTGTGATATCGTTTTAGCATATTCCTTATCACTAAACTTAAAAGCCTTTGTTTCAATAAATGATAAGTCTTCCAATTTACTAGCCTTAAACTTATCAGTATTTTCAGGAAGTTGATAAGATTTTACAGTTAACTCACTCTTATCATTATCATTAAAGATCACATTCAACATATCTTTATATGAAGTAATTGTCCATATTTTTTCCTTCTTGTTTTGTTGTATTTTCTCTAGTCTATAAGTTTCTTCATTTATATAAAACAAGTTATACCCATAACTAACAAATAGCACTCCATTTATCGATTCCATATTATTTATTTGAGCAGCTTTATTTCTAATCTTTTCTAATTTTTTTCCATCAAATTTATAAAGAC
>JAJDGJ010000062.1 GCA_030265585.1 Erysipelotrichaceae bacterium OttesenSCG-928-M19
ATAAGGCGCAAAGGATGTGATATAAATGAAGCTTGTTTCATGGAATGTTAATGGTATTAGAGCTTGTTTAGATAAGGGCTTTATTGAAAGTATGAATAGTATTGATGCTGATATTATTTGTTTACAAGAGACTAAAGCACAGGAAGAACAAGTTGATTTACATATGCAAGAGTATTATCAGTATTGGAATAGTGCAGTTAAAAAGGGGTATTCAGGAACTTTAGTCCTTACTAAAATAAAACCTTTAGCTTTTACAAAAGGTATTGATATTGAGCATCACGACCAAGAGGGGCGCGTTATTACTTTAGAGTATAATGATTTTTATTTAGTTAATGTTTATACGCCTAATTCACAGCGTGAATTGACTCGTCTAGAATATCGTCAAGAGTGGGAGGATGACTTCAAAGAATACTTATTAGCTTTGGATAAAATAAAACCAGTTGTATTATGTGGAGATTTGAATGTCGCTCATCAAGAAATTGATCTTGCGAATCCAAAAACAAATACTAGAAATGCTGGTTTTACAATTGAAGAACGTAATAAATTTTCGAAATTATTGGAAGCAGGATTTATTGATACTTATCGTTATTTAAATCCTGATCAAGAAGCAGCTTATACTTGGTGGTCATATATGAGAAAAGCACGTGAAAGAAATATTGGGTGGCGTATAGATTATTTTTGTATTAGTCATAAATTAGCTGATAAGTTAATGAAAGCTAATATTTATCCAGAGATATATGGTTCTGATCATTGCCCAATTTCAATTGATATCGATTTAAAGGGGTAAAAAAATGAATGAAAAAGAGTTTAATGATTTTATTAAAGCAAGTAGTAGATTAATTGAGATTCCTTCAGTCTTAAGTGAGCCACTAGAAAAGCAACCATTTGGAGTAAATGTTGATCGTGCTTTACAAGAGACCTTAATAATTGCTGAAGAATTAGGTTTTGAAACTTATTGTGATCCTAATGGGTATTACGGCTATGCTCAAATAGGAGATGGGGAGCAGTTGTTTGGAATTCTTTGTCACGTCGATGTTGTACCAGCAGGTGATTTGAGTAAGTGGCAGAGTAATCCTTTTAAGCTTGAAATAAGAGATGATAAGATTTATGGCCGCGGTATTCAAGATGATAAAGGGCCAACTATTTTAAGTATGTATGCACTTAAGCATTTATTAGATCAAGGGTTGATACCGAAACAGAAAATTAGATTTATTTTTGGTACTGATGAAGAAAACCTTTGGCGTTGTATGGCAAATTATACTAAAAACGAAAAGATTCCTGATATGGGCATTGTTCCTGATTCAATTTTTCCTGTAACTTATGCAGAGAAAGGTTTATTTCAATTTGATTTAATTAGCTCAGAAAAAATTTCTTTTGATCTTGAGGGTGGAGAAGCTTATAATTCAGTGGCTTCATCAGCACAGACAAAAACTAATGATATTTTACAAAAAAATCTTAGTAAAACAAAAATCAACTATGAAATTAGTGATGGTCAAGTAAAGGTAATTGGAAAAAGTGCTCATGTAAAAGATGCTGATCAAGGAGAAAATGCAATTGTTATTTTAGCTCAATTATTAAAGGATAGTAATTACCAAGCTAAAATGCTTGATTTTATTGTCGATAAACTAGATGATGTTCATGGTAAATCATTGTTTGGTGATATAAGTGATGATATTTCTGGAAAGTTAATGCTGAATTTAGGTAAGGCCTGCTTTCAAGAAGACCACCAAAGAATCGCCTTGGACTTAAGAGTTCCTGTTAGTTATCCGCAAGCTGAAGTAGAAGCTGTATTAAAGAAGGCATGTGCTGAATATGATCTAAGTTTTGAACTAGTTGACTATGTTAAACCACTATATGTTAATGTTAATAGTGATTTAGTAAAAAAACTAATGGAAGCATATCAAAATGTAACCAAAGATTATGAAAGTAAACCAATGAGTAGCGGGGGAGCAACATATGCTAGAACAATGCCTAATTTTGTTGCCTTTGGTACTGATTTAATAACTAGTGAGTCTACTGCTCACCAAGCAAATGAGCATGTAAGGATTGATGATTATAAATTAGCTTTCGATATTTATGTCGAAGCATATCGTTTGCTAGTGTTTTAAAAAACAATTTAGAGAACATAGTTTTGTACTATGTTTTTTTGATTATCTAATAGACAAAAGTTGCCACAAAAAATCGGGTTAAAGATAATAAATAAAGTTAGAATAGTAGTACAGATGGAGGTAATGTAAATGGAGTGGAGTGATAGCATTAGTAGGGCACTAACATTTATTGAAAATAATCTTGATGATGAACTGACAATTGAGATCATTGCTAAAGAAGTCATGATTTCACCATTTTATTTTCAAAAAGGTTTTGCCTTGTTGTGTGGTTTTACAGTAGGAGAATATATAAAAAAACGTCGTTTAAGCCTTGCTGGAAATGAATTGTTAAAGACAGATATTAAAATAATTGATCTAGCCTTAAAATATGGCTATGATTCTCCTGATAGTTTTACGAAAGCTTTCACAAGATTTCATGGAGCAACACCAACTTCTGTGCGCAAGGGTCAAGCAATGATAAAGTCATTTGCACCCTTAAAAATTAAATTTAGCTTAGAAGGAGGCTATACAATGGATTATAAGATTGTAAAAAAAGATGCATTTAAAGTAATTGGATTAAGACGTGAATTTAAATATGAGGATGCATATAAGTTAGTTCCACAACTATGGCAACAATACTATGAAGAGGGCAAGGATAAATTAGTTAATAGTGTTTATGGGATTAATATTGATGAAAAGATGAGCGGTGATGTATTTGAATATATGATTGGTGATATTTATACAAACACAACCGTTCCAGAAGGTTTTATAACTAGAGAAATTCCACAATATACATGGGCTGTTTTTGCTTGTAAAGGTGCCATGCCTACAATGATGCAAGAGACAAATAGTAAAATATTTAGTGAGTGGTTAGTCAATAATAAGGAATATGAAATTGCTGCTGGTTATAATATCGAAATGTATTCAAATCCAAGTGATTATCCTAATGGTGTTAATGATGATAACTATTATAGTGAAATTTGGATACCAGTTAAACAAAAATAAATAATTTGAATAATTTCTATAAAAACTGATGATTTTAATTATAAAATTATCAGTTTTTTATTAT
>JAJDGJ010000063.1 GCA_030265585.1 Erysipelotrichaceae bacterium OttesenSCG-928-M19
TAACATTAAATGTTACTTCATATGCTCCTGCTTCTGCTTTTAAATTAGCTTTATCTAAAACTAAGACTGTTCCTGCTACAGCTGCATTTTCTTTTTGCCATGCTTCTGCCGCTGTTGCACTAATTAACTTAGCATTATCTGCTATCATATCTTTAGCTTGTGTCTTTCCAATCGTAATATGATTTGCACCAATTACATATGTACTTCCCTCAACAATGACATCTTTGTCCTTAACAGTAACTTTTATAGTTACTTGTGTTGCTGGCTCTTCTTTTACATTAAATGTTACTTCATAAGTTCCATCTTCAGCTTTTAAGTTTGTCTTATCTAAGACTTCTACTGTTCCTGCTGTTGTAGGATTTTCTTTTTGCCATGCTTCGGCTGCTGTGGCACTAATCAACTTAGCATTATCAGCAATCATTTGTTCTGCTTGAGCTTTACCAATTGTAATATGATTTGCACCAATTGCATATGTATTTCCTTCAACAACAACATCTTTATCTTTTACTGTAATCGTTACTGTTACTTTTGTTGCTGGCTCTTCTGTTACATTAAATGTTACTTCATATGCTCCTGCTTCAGCTTTTAATGCTGCTTTATCAAAGACTTCTACAGTTCCTGCTTCTGCTGGATTAGCTTTCAACCATGCTTCGGCTGCTGTAGCACTAATTAATTTAGCATTGTCATCAATCATTGCTTGAGCATCTGCTTTTCCTACAGTAATATGATTTGCGCCAATTGCATATGTACTTCCTTCAACAACAACATCTTTATCTTTTACTGTAATTGTTACTGTTACTTTTGTTGCTGGCTCTTCTTTAACATTGAATGTTACTTCATATGCTCCTGCTTCAGCTTTTAAATTAGCTTTATCAAGTACTTGTGCTATTGCAAAGCTTCCATCTTCAACTTTCCATGCTTCGGCTGCTGTTGCATCAACCAGTTTAGCATCATCGCTTAGTAATGCTTTTGCATCCTCAATACCTACTGTGATATGGTTTGCTCCGATTGCATATTCATTACCTGTTACTACAACATCTTTATCTTTTACTGTAATTGTTACTGTTACTTTTGTTGCTGGCTCTTCTGTTACATTGAATGTTACTTCGTATGATCCAACTTCAGCTTTAAGCTTAGCTTTATCTGTTACTTCTACGCCTGCTTTTGTTGCATAACTTCCATTCAACCATGACTCAGCTTGTGTTGCACTAATTAATTTTGCATTATCACTTAATAATGCTTTTGCATCTTCGATTCCTACTGTAGTATCTTTAGCTGCAATTGAATATAGACTTCCTTCTTCTATCTTCTTATCTAATACTGTTGCTACAGCACTAATTGTTGTTGCTGGCTCTTCTGCTACATTAAATGCTATTGTATATTCTCCCTTAGCAGCTGTATAGCCTCCTAAGTCTGTTATATTTACTGTTCCAGCACTTGCATCTTCTATCTTATATGCTTTTGCTTTTGTTGCTGCTTTTACTGCCGCTTCACTTGCATCTACATCTGCTTTACTAATGACAAAGTCATATGCTTCAATTACATATTTAGCTCCAACAAAGATACTACCATCATTTACTACTAATAGTCTTTTTGCTGTTGCTGTATTGTTATCACTATCTGTTACAGAATATGTTAGAACATAGACTCCTTCTTTATTAACATCATATGTTCCACTCATAGTAACATCGCTTACTTTTAAGTCATCTGTATCATCACTTACTGTGATTCCAGCTTTCTCATCAAATGTTCCTCCTACTTCAATCTCTACTGGTGTTGTTACCTTTAAGATTGGAGCTTGTCCATCTGATACTGTTACCTTAATTGTTATTTTTGTTGCTGGTTCTTCATTTACATATAATTCAACATTATAAACTCCTGGTGCTGTTTCAACTGTATTTGCAGTTACTTTAACAGTCCCTTTACTAGCTTCATTATCTTTTAGCCAAGCACTTGCTGCTGCTTTTTCAATAATTTGAGCCTCTGTAATTGTTGCTGCTTCTGTTGTATTAATTGTAAAATCATTTCCAACAATCATATACTTGTCGCCTACTGCTACATGATCTTCTGCTCTTACTTCAATTACAACACTTACTTTTGTTGCTACTTCTTCTTTTACATTAAATGTCGCATTGTATTTTCCTTCAGCTGCTTTAAATGTTGTACTTTCTAATTGAACAGTTCCAGCAGCTACTGCTGGTGCTTCTTTCTTCCATGAGCTTGCTTGGGCTTTACTAATTAATTCATTATTATCTGTAATTGCTTCAGCATCTTTAATTCCTAAAACAACATTGTTAGCTCCTATTGCATACTCTTCACCTTCTACTACCACATCTTTATCTACCACTGTGATTGTTACTGTTGCTTTGGTTGCTAGCTCTTCTGCTACATTAAATGTTACTTCATAACTTCCAACTTCAGCTTTAAGTTTTGCTTTATCGCTAACTTCTACTGTTCCTTTTTCACTGTATTTATTCTTAATCCATGCTTCTGCTGCCGTTGCATCTATTAACTTAGCATCGTCTGCAATCATCGCTTTAGCATCTTCTTTTCCTACAGTGATATTATTTGCTCCAATATCATAGATTTCACCCTCAACAACTATTCCTTTATCAAGTACTGTTGCTTTGATTACTTTTGTTGTTGCTGGCTCTTCATCTACAGAGAAGGTAATTGAATATTCACCTTTTGCAGCTTTATATCCGCCAAGGCTATCAATATTTACTGTTGCTGCGCTTCCATCTTCTATTTTATAAGCTGCTGCTCTAGCAAACTCTTTTACTTTTGCATCACTTGTATCAACGCTTGGTTTATTTACTGTAAAGTCTCTTGCAGCAATGATATATTTTGCTCCAACTACAATATTCCCATCATTTACGACTAAGATTCTTGTTGATGTTGCTACATTACTATCACTATCAGTTACTGAATATTTTAGAACATAGACTCCTTCTTTATTTACATCATATGTTCCTGTATATGTTACATCATTTACTGTTAAATTATCTTCCGCATCACTTACAGTAATTCCTGCCTTTGGATCAAATGCATCACCGACATTAATTTCAATTGGACTTGTTACTGCTAAACTTGGTCCTGTTCCATTTGATACTGTTACCATAATTGTTATCTTTGTTGTA
>JAJDGJ010000064.1 GCA_030265585.1 Erysipelotrichaceae bacterium OttesenSCG-928-M19
CTAAACCAATCTTAGCACCAGTTAAATTAACTCCTAAATCAACAACTTTATCTTTATATTGTTCATATTGAGCCTCATGTGTTGCTGGTAACCATGCAGCTACCATCGCATCAGCCTCACTATTAGCAATCGATTCCCACATTACAGCATTGTCTAAAGGTGTTGTTTTTACATTAAAACCTTCTTGTTCTAAAACTTCTGCAATAACATGTGTTGAAGCTACCTCAGTATCCCATTCGACATACGCTAGTGAAATACTTTTATCACCTTCTGCGCTTGAAGAACCGCATCCAATTAAGCCAATAGCTGCAAAAACAACTATTAAACTTTTCATCATTTTTTTCATAAAATCTTCCTTTCTATTTCTTACTTTCAACATTTAAATATTGTGTAAATCGATCGATGATAATCGCCACAATAACTAACGCTAACCCAGCTGCAAAACCATTTCCGATTTGTGCACGCTGTAGTGCTGATAGGACTTCACGTCCTAAACCAGGTGCCCCAATCATTGAGGCAATTACTACCATTGATAGTGATAGCATTACGGTTTGATTAATACCAGCTAAAATTGTTGTTTTAGCAATTGGTAATTCTACCTTAAATAACTTTTGCATTGGAGTACTACCAAATGATATCGCCACTTCACTCAATTCCGTAGGTACTTGTCTAATTCCTAGATTAGTAAAACGAACAGTTGGTGGTAAAGCAAAGATAACTGAGGCAAAGACTCCAGGTACCACGCCAATTCCAAAAAAAGCAACAGCTGGTAATAAATAAACAAAACCTGGCATAGTCTGCATGAAATCGAGAATTGGTGTAATAATATTTTTAGCAACTTCACTTTTAGACATTATTATTCCTAAAGGAACACCAATGAGTATTGCTAGAATACTTGATGCTAATACAAGTGTTAATGTATTAATAAACTCCACCCACAACTCTTGATTATAAATATATAACAAACCTATTAATGCAAAAACAGGAAAACCAAATTTTCTTTTTGAAACAAAGAAGGCAGCAATTGTTATAACAATAATAAAAACTAACGGTGGAATTGCTAATAAGAGATTAGTCATATTTGACATTAAGGCTGTTCCTGTATCTTGGAAAAAGGAAAAGAAACCCGAAAAATTATCAATTAGACTATTAGTAGCATCTTCAATTGCTTCAGCAACCGGCAGTTTCGCAAATAAAATATTAAACATTTATATTCACCTCGCCATCTTTTGCTAAGGCTTGTAAAACGACACCTTTAATTAAAATACCACGTAGCTTATTATTTGAGACAACAGCAATTGGAATTGCTGAATCATAGATAAGAGTAAAGACCTCATTTAGATAAGTATCTTTATCAATTGTCACCATATCATGACGCAAATAATCAATTAATGGTTTACCATCTTTCCTTGCCTCTACAGCATCAGCTGCCGTAATATAACCCTTTAATGTTCTATCACGATCAATTACTGTTAGAGAACTTATCTCATTTTTGCGCATACGCTGTAAAGCCACATTTGGTCCTTCTGTATCCAAGTTTATGGTCTTTGGATCAATCATGACACTTTCTGCTGTTAGTACTTTTGAACGATCGACATTTTCAACAAAATTCTCTACATAACTATTAGCAGGATTAGTCAAAATTTCTTCACCAGTACCAATTTGAACAATCTCGCCATCCTTCATTAAAGCAATACGATCTCCTAAACGTAATGATTCATCAAGATCGTGCGTTATAAAGATAATTGTTTTCTTCATTTTTAATTGTAACTCTAACAATTCATCTTGCATTTCTTTTCTAATTAAAGGATCTAATGCTGAAAAAGCTTCATCCATTAATAGAATTTCTGCATCATTAGCTAAAGCACGTGCTAAGCCGACACGTTGTTGCATCCCACCAGATAATTGATGAGGATATTGATCTTTATATTCCAGTAACCCTGAATTATCTAAAGCATTTAAGGCCTTTTTTTCACGTTCCTCTTTATCAAAGCCTCTAATCTCTAGTCCGTATTCAACATTCTTTAGAATTGTTCGATGAGCAAACAACCCAAAATTTTGAAAAACCATATTTATCTTAGTACGTCGTACTTCACGAAGTTCTTTTTTATTTAACTTTGCAATGTCAATCCCATCGATTTCAATTGTTCCACTTGTCGGCTCAATCAACTGATTAAGTAATCTTACAAGTGTTGATTTACCACTTCCTGATAAACCCATAATAACAAATATTTCACCCTCTTCTACATTAAAAGAGGCATTGTAGACACCAACGGTTGCTCCCACTTTCTCTAAAATCTCTGCTTTGCTTACTTTTTCTTTCATTAATTCTAATGCTTGTTTTTGTTTTTTACCAAAAATTTTTGTTAAATTTTTTACAACTACTTTACTAATAATACCATCTCCCAACTCACTTTATATAAAAGTGCCAACATTATATTATCATTATGTTGGCACTTAGTCAAATATATACATAAAATAAAATAAACTGAGTATTAATAACTCAGCTTATTTATTATTTATTTGGGTAAATAAAATTTTCTACTACCAAAAGAACATCATCGTTCCCAATAAAGTAAACGATATCACCTTCTCTAAAATCACCATAAGGTCCCGGCGATATGATTAAATTGTCCTCTCTTTTAATTGCAATAATCGTAGCTCCTGTATTATGCCAGAAGTTTAATTCATTTAAATTCATATTCAAACAATTTGCTTCACTTGTAATTTCAATTTGATAAGGATTAAAAGGATTAAGGTAACGAAAACGATTAGTCTGATCAATTAATTTATTTAAAATAACATTAAAATCATTAAACTCTTGAATTTGACGCTCAACACTTTCACTTACTTGACTACGTAATTCACTTATTGTCTCAATATCACTAAACTGATTAGAAAACTTAACAGCATTTTGATATGAGGTAATATAAACACCACTTCCTTGACGTGAAACTACAATATCAAGATCAACTAATAAGTTAATCGCTCGTCTAGCTGTTTCAGCAGATACTCCATATTGACTAGCAATTGTAGAGCGAGCATAAATACGATCACCAACTTTATATTTATTATCGGCAATCTTGGAAGCAATGTCTGCTGCAATTTGTTGATAACGTGGAT
>JAJDGJ010000065.1 GCA_030265585.1 Erysipelotrichaceae bacterium OttesenSCG-928-M19
ATAGTTAAGCACTTAATATTATAGTATATAAAATATTAATTTACAAGTCCATAATATGGCACAAATGTGTTTGTTAAAAAAAACACATACTCTAATATAAATTTGCACTTTCAGCTATTTATGAATTATTTGTGTAAATCACCCCATTATTTGCCCATATTTCAGTCCGTAAACAAATTTATTCATCATTTTATTTTATAGCGTCTATATCATCAATTAATAAAATATTGCTTTATTATTGACTTTTAGTTTACGCTTGTATAATATAGAAATAATAGAAGGGTTACTCTTCAAAAATTTCTCCAGAATTTAATAATTAATACATTACTCTTCTATGGATAAAGCACGCTGCTACGTGCTTTATTTTATTTTATTTTTACTATGAAAATATTTATAAATAACACATTTAGCTTGACATTTATAGTAGTTAACTTATAATTTAAAGTAGAAATATTATATAAGCTCATAATGTGGTTGAGCGTTTCTACCAACTACCGTCAATAGTTGATTATAGTATTTTTAAGTTTTTTACTTTGGTGAGATACTTAAAAATATTATAATCATTTTTATTATAAGGAGGATTAAGATGAATTATCAAGATTATCAAAAGAATAGTGCCATAGCTTTAAAAAAGAGACAAGCCAGTTTAGTTTTAAAGAACGCTTATATCGTTGATGTTTTTAGTGAAAGCATTTATCAAGGCGATATTGCAATTGAAGATGGACTAATAGTTGCAATTGGTAATTATAATGGTATTAATGAAGTTGATCTTACTAATAAGTATGTTACCCCTGGTTTTATAGATGCTCATTTACATTTAGAAACTACAATGGTTATGCCACAGGAGTTAATTAATGAAGCTAGTCTGCAAGGAACAACTACTTTTATTGTTGATCCACATGAGGCTGTAAATGTTGCTGGTGTTGCCGGTTTAAATTTCATGATTGAACAAACCGATCATGTTAATGCTAATGTTTATTATATGTTACCATCTTGTGTGCCAGTCTCTAAAAATGAAGAGAATGGATGTGATTTTAATATTGAATTAATGAAAGACTATTTAACAAACCCACGTGTTCTTGGTTTAGGTGAAGTAATGGACTACACCGCTGTAGTTAATGCTGACAAGATGATTCATGAAAAATTAAATTTATTTAAAACTCGCATTAAGGATGGCCATGCTCCAGGTTTAAGTGATGAACGCTTAAATGCCTATGCACTAGCTAAGATTAAAACTGATCATGAGAGTACCTCATATGAATATGCCTTGAAACAATTACGTTGTGGAATGAATGTTCTAATTAGAGAAGGCTCTGGTGCTAGAAACCTTGATAATATCGTTAAAGGTATTGTAAAAAATAAAATCGGTCTTGATAGCTTTGCTTTTTGTACTGATGATAAGCATATTGAAGATATTAAAAGAGAGGGTCATATTTCATATAATATTAGAAGAAGTATTGAACTAGGTATTAAACCAATACAAGCCATAAAGATGGCAACCTTAAATGCAGCTCGAATTTATAAACTGGAACATCTTGGAGCGATTGCACCCTCATATCAAGCTGATTTAGTTGTCCTAGATGATTTAGAAACAATAAAAATAAGTGCTGTTTATCAGCAAGGAAAACTAGTTGAAAACAAATCACTTAACAAACCAATAATTGCTAAGCAACTATTAAATAGTATCCAAACAATCAATTTAACTACTGCTGATCTTCAATTAAAAGTAAATAAACAAGATCACATTATCAAAGTCATAGATCATGAGATATTAACTGATCATCTGGTTGCTGACTTACCCCAACAAGATGGTTATTTTAAGGCTGATGAAAACTATAATAAAATTGTTACTATTGAAAGACATAAAAAAACTGGCAACTATGCCATCGGTGCCTTACAAAACTTCAATCTAAAGGGTGGTGCTATTGCAACTAGTATCGCTCATGATTCACATAATATTATTATTGTTGGTGATAACGATGAGAGCATTATTGAAGCCTTTAAGATATTAAAAGAAAATCAAGGTGGTTTTGTAATAGCAACACCTAAAGATAGTCTTAGTCTTCCTCTCCCTATTATGGGCTTAATGAGTAATCAAAGTCACCAATTTGTCCAAGATAGGCTTAAAGAAATGAAAAATCTAGCTTATCAATTAGGAGTCAATCCAAATATTGATCCATTTGTAGTATTATCCTTTCTTTCCTTAACTGTTATTCCTAAACTTAGATTAACAACGAAAGGGCTTTATGATGTAGAAAAAGAAGTATATCTTAAATAAATTAAATAATTATTTATAATTATTATAAAAAGACTTTACTTTTTTATTTATATCTATTATAATTAAATTGCATTCAGATATATAATAACTAACTCCTATTAATGAATGTGTTGACATACTTTAATTCCCTAATAAGTAAAATATTTTGCCATAATATTTTAGTCAACTTAATGTGAAAGGTATTATAAATTCATTTTATCTACTACTATCCTTTACCTTTTACAAATAAAGAACTTAATTATTGTAACTCCTTAATTAAGTTCTTTTTTAATTATCTTAACTTAGATAATACCTATATGTTCAACTAAAATTTTTAAGCCAATTAAAATGAGAATTATTCCTCCTAATAATTCAGCTGGTTTCTTGAATTTAGCACCAACTGTACAACCAATCTTAACTCCAATAAAAGATAGGATAAAAGTAATACTACCAATTATTATTATAGCTAAATAAATATTAACATTTAAAAAGGCAAATGATATTCCAACTGCTAGTGCATCAATACTAGTAGCGATTGCTAATAACAATAATCTTCTATAATCAATATTATTACTGATTGCACAAACAATTTCCTCTTGATTAAAACTTTCATAAATCATTTTACAACCAATTACTCCTAGTAAAATAAAAGCTAACCAATGATCGATACTTTCAATTAAATCACTTAGTTGATAACTAAAAAAATACCCTATTAAGGGCATTAGAGCTTGAAAAGCACCAAAGGTAAAAGCAATAATAAATGCTTTTTTAA
>JAJDGJ010000066.1 GCA_030265585.1 Erysipelotrichaceae bacterium OttesenSCG-928-M19
TTTTTTCATAATTATTACTCCTTTTAATAGTCTCCTTGAATTTTCATTGCTTCAGCAACTCTTAAAAATCCACTAATATTGGCACCAGCTACTAAATCGTAACCATAACCATATTCTTGAGCAGCTTGCTTACAAGAAAGATAAATATTTTTCATTATCCCAGCAAGTTTTTGGTCAACTTCTTCACTAGTCCAACTATATCTTATCACATTCTGACTCATTTCTAAAGCTGAAACACTAACTCCGCCAGCATTAGCTGCTTTTCCTGGTCCAACAATGACATCATGAGTTTTCAAATATTCCATTGCTTCTTTTGTTATAGGCATATTACTACCTTCAATAACAAATTTTACTTTATTATTTACAATAGCTTTAGCATCATCAAGATTTAGTTCATTTTGAGTAGCACAAGGAACAATTAAGTCTACTTTTCTAACCCAAGGTTTTTCATTACTAAAAAACTCACAATTAAATTCTTTAGCATAATCTCTTAAATCACCATTAATATCAGCACGCATTTTTAATAAATAATTTAACTTTGCTTCAGTATTTACTCCTTCTGGATCATAAATATAACCATGCTCAGAAGAAAGTGTAACTACTTTAGCTCCTAAAGCTGCTGCTTTTTTACAAAAGCCCCAACAAACATTACCAAAACCACTAACGGCAATTGTCTTACCTTTAATATCTTCATTAAACTCATGAAGAACTTCTTGAGCAAAATAAGCAATTCCATATCCAGTTGCTTCTGGTCGTAAAATAGAACCTGAAATAGCAACGCTTTTACCAGTAACACCAGCAGCATCATAACTGTTTTTTATGCGTTTATAATGACCAAAGAGATAGCCTATTTCACGAGCACCAACACCAATATCACCTGCTGGTGAATCAATATCGCCACCAATATGACGTGATAACTCTAACATAAATGATTGTGTGAAGCGTTTTATTTCAGCATCACTTTTATTAAGAGGACTAAAATCACTACCACCCTTACCACCACCAATAGGTAGTCCTGTTAAAGAGTTTTTAAAGATTTGTTCAAAAGCTAAAAACTTTACAATACTTAAATTAACATTCTCTGCAAAACGCAAGCCACCTTTATAAGGACCGATCGCACTATTAAATTGCACACGAAAACCACGATTAACTTGAATATTACCAGCATCATCTACCCATGGCACTTTAAAGATTATCATACGTTCCGGTTCACTTAAACGTTCTAAAATATTATCCTTTATCAAATCTGGTCGTTGTTCTAAAACTGGAATTAAGCTTGTATATACTTCTTCAACTGCTTGAATAAACTCAGGTTCGTTATTATCACGAGTTTTAATTTTATCAATTACTTTTATCACATAGTCTTTAGTATTCATTTAAGTTCCTCCTCTATTTCAATAAATTTAATGCTGCTTTCATTGCTTTAAGACCATTCTTTATGTTATCTTGCGATGTTGAATATGAAAAACGTAAAAAGTTAGGTGCTTGGAATGACTTTCCAGAAACTAAAGCAATTTGAGCATATTCTAGTAAGAATAAAGACATATCATCAGCATTATTAATTTGATAATCTTGATACTGTTTACCAATAAAAGCCGAAATATCAATCATAATATAGAAAGCACCAGTAACTTTATTATACTTTATTAAAGGAATGTCATCTAATAAGTCAAAGCTTAACAATCTTCTTTGATCAAATTCATTAGCCATTTCACTTACACATTCCTGACTCGATTCAAGAGCCGCTACTCCAGCATATTGAACTGGTGTAGTACTATTAGAAGTCATATGAGCTTGTAGATTGTTGATGATGGTTGCTAAAGATTGTGGCATTGCAGCATAACCTAAACGATGACCAGTCATTGCATAGGCTTTAGCAAAACCATTAATCGTGATTGTTTGTTCATAAATAGCTTTATTTAAACTAGCAATCGAAACTGGTTTTTGACCATCATAAACTAGCTTTTCATAAATTTCATCAGCAATCACATAGAACTGATGTTGAATCGCTAAAGCAGCTAATTGTTCTAATGATTCTTGTGAATAAACAGCTCCTGTAGGATTGTTAGGACTATTAATAATAATAGCTTTTGTCTTTGCTGTTATGGCTTGGCTAATTGCTTTTAAATCTAATTGAAAATCAGTTTCATTAGTTGGTACAAAAACACATTTAGCTCCATTTACTTTGACCATTTCCTCATAACTAACCCAACACGGCGTCGGAATAATGATTTCATCACCTTCGTTAGTGATTGCACTAACTGCGTTATAAAGGGACTGCTTAGCTCCTGTTGAAACAATAATCTGTTGTGGTGAATACTCTAAATTATTATCTTTTTTTAGTTTCTGACAAATTGCTTCACGCAATTCTAAAATACCACTAACACTAACATATTTTGTTTTTCCTTCATTGATTGCCGCTATTAAAGCAGCACTAATATGTTGCGGAGTAGCAAAATCAGGCTCACCCACATTAAATGCAATAATTTCTTTTCCCTCTTTTTTTAATTCAGCAATCTTATTAACCATTCCTAATGTAGCCGATGGGTTAATTTGACTAACTTTTTTTGAAACTTCTAAACTCACTATAATCAACCCCTATCTTATTTGAAATTATTTCTATTCTCAAAAGCTTTTAACATTGTTAGTTCATCAACATAATCAATATTAGAACCAATTGGTAAGCCCAGTGCTGGTCTTGTTACATTAACACCATATTCATCTAATATTTTGTTTAAATAAAGAGCTGTTGTTTCTCCTTCTATCGTTAGATTAGTTGCAATAATTATCTCTTCAATATTACCATCTAATCTTTTTAATAAACTAGCAATATTTAATTTGTCCGGTGTAATACCTTTATTAATTGCAATATCACCATTTAAGACATGATAAACACCCTGATAGTTATTCATTTTTTCAATTGCGAAAATATCACGATAATGAGACACTACACAAATTTGTTGGTGAT
>JAJDGJ010000067.1 GCA_030265585.1 Erysipelotrichaceae bacterium OttesenSCG-928-M19
ATTTGCTTGTAAACCTTTGTCAGTTTCTACAATTTCAAATGTTACTTCTTCATTTTCTTCTAATGTTTTATAACCATCAGAATTGATTTGGCTAAAGTGAGCAAATACTTTTTGTCCATCTTCTGCTTCGATAAATCCGTAACCTTTGGCTGCATTAAACCATAATACTTTTCCGTTCATTAAATCGTTATCCTTTCATGTTTGTTTTGAAACGGCTTTATTCCCATACATTATTCTCTGCCTAATACTCATTATACACTCATAATCTACATATTATTCATTTCCTAATATCATGCAATATCGACATTTCTACAGTCATTATAACACATCAAAATAATTATAACAACAAATTGTTTTTAATGCTATTATATAACATGAACGTTATTTCAATCATCCTTTATTATACGATAACCCTTATCAGTAAAAATTTCAGCAATTTCACTAATATAAGACTCATGTGCTCCCTCGGATAGATTAAGAACTAAGCCTTCACTACCACCAGCAGACATGATTTCAATATCGACATAATCCTCAATATTTAATAATAAGACAGTTACAGCAACATGGCTTGATAATCTAAAATAGTACTTTTCAAAAGTAACACATAATACTTTAACATCATTGATTTCTTTAACAACACTATCAACAACACGATCCCCTACTTTTTCAACAATCTCTGCTATGAAAGTGTTAAATAATTTTTCAATATCCCCAGCACCATCTAAATGAACTCTGGCCATGTCTATTCACCTCTTAATTGTTAATCTTCAAAGTTTAAATACGGTTTTATATCTATATTATAATAAATATCTTTATCAATTTTCATTTCCAAAATTTTTAATTCACGTATCTTTTTGTTAATCTTAGGTATATCTTGATTCTTTAAATACTTGATCCCATCTTCAGTTTGATCTAGTGCTTCTTCAATTTTCTCTTCAATGTATTCTCTAACTTCAAGATCTTCTTTTTCTATTTTTAAAGTTTTAATATCATCAAGTTCTTCTCGGCCCTCACTAATAAGCTTGTTAAGTTTATCAATTTCCTTATCACTTACATTATCTTCAATTGTAAGAATATAGTAATTATTGATTGCTGCTTCCGTTTTTGAAATTGCTGATGATGATGATGTATAGTAAAAATCCAAATACTCTCTTCTGCCACTACTATTAGTTGACACTAGAATTTTAGAAATATCACCTTCTAGTAAGGAATGTGCATTATAGAATTTTTCATCCATCTCATTTTCTTTGTCAACATAGCTATAATCATCTTTTTCTTGAAGCTTAATTGATTTTATGATAATTGGTCTCGCTTCTTTAATTGTCTCAATTAATTTTTCAGCACTCTGATCTATTTCTGGTTGAGCCTCTAAATCATCTGTTGCAGTCAACTCAATTTCTGAACTTCTTTTTTTAAGTTCTTCAATCGCAGTCATTTCTTCATTAAATTTTTTATCATCTTCCATATACAATAACTCATAATCCATTCGATCATACATTTCATATATTATCGCATAATAATGATCGATAGGTCTATTAGTACTTGTACAACCAATCATTCCAAATGATACTAATACAATAAATAATACTTTCCAGATTTTTTTCATTGTTATTCTCCTGTTTATTTATTAAATTTTTCTAAATCCTCTTTTATCTTTGTCGTCGAAATACCTTCTGTTCTTGACATATAAATTACTTCACAGTGTTTATCTAGAAAATCAAACTCCCCAGTCCAATCATCACCAATAACAAATTTATCAATCTCTAATAATTTAACATCATGTTCCTTTTGATCCCAACTATCTTCAGGAATTACTAAATCAACATAACGAATTGATTCTAGCATCATCTTTCTTTCTTCATAAGAGTGATAGGCTTTTTTACCTTTTAAATTATTAAACTCATCAGTCGATAAAGCTACTACTAGATAATCACCAAGCTCCTTAGCTCTTTTTAATAATCTAATATGTCCCCAATGTAATAAATCATAAGTTCCATAAGTAATTACACGTGTAAATTTCATATTTTTCCTCCTTAATCATCTTAGTAATTTTATTTTGTAAGTACAATTTCTATTTTTATGCCTTGCTCCAAATCTTCCATGTCGTATTCAACATTTACGCCAGCTTTTCTAATTAAATCTAATGATTGCATAATTGTATTTATCTCTAATCGATAATCATTTTTAGAGATGATCTTTTTTCGTAAAGGTTTTTCTTTTGGTTTAATAATCGATTCAATATATTCTTCACTTTTTTCAACATTCATATTATCTCTAACAATTTTATTGTAGGCATTAACTTGTAAATTCTCATCAGTTATCTTAAGAAGTGCTCTGCCATGTCTTTCAGTGATTTCTTTTGTTAAAATCCCTTCTTTAACTCTGCTATTTAAATTGAGCAATCTAATCTTGTTAGCGATTGTCGATTGTGATTTTCCAAGAGAAGTCGCTAATTGCTGTTGCGTATAATTATGCTCCTTAATTAATTTCTCAAAAGCAATGGCCTCTTCAATAGCTGAAAGATTTTCTCTTTGAATATTTTCAATAATTGCTATTTTAGCTGATGTCTCTTCATCATAATCTTCTACGATACCATCAATATATTCCAAGCCCAATTGCTTACAGGCTCTTAATCTTCTTTCACCTGCTACCAATTCAAAACCATTATCTTGTAAACGCACTATTATTGGTTGAATCAAACCATTTTCTTTAATTGATTCCCTTAACTCAACAATACTATCATTATCAAATTCTTGTCGAGGTTGGTTAGGATTAACCTTTATGTCAGCTATTTTTATTTTAAGTACTTCTTTTTTCACCATATCACTCCTATAAAGGTTTCTTTTTTATTTGTCCAAAAATACGTGGATACTTCTTACTTGTCTTTTCTACTTTATGATATTTCAATAGATATCTTACACTATCATCAGTGCCAATACAATATTT
>JAJDGJ010000068.1 GCA_030265585.1 Erysipelotrichaceae bacterium OttesenSCG-928-M19
ATGGGTATATCTTTCATTTATGACATTGAAGAAATATAATTTTCGGAATTTTTTGAGGAGGAAAAATAATGAATACAATATCTTCGTATGTGAATATGAGTATCATTGGAAATGAACTAGATGAAAGATTTGATACTGTTACTAGATCATTTTTTGGGTACAGAAATTTGAGCAGGAATGAGAAAAAACTAGTAAATGCTGAAGCAATACTAAGGAAAGAAAATCCAGAAATCGCAGATACTTTAATAAACATATATGATTTATTGGAATTTAGAATATTATTAAGAGATTTAAAAACTTTTATTTACACTTGCATGGATTATGGTTATGATAATCTCAAAATAATTGATGATTTTGTGATTAAAGATATATCATCACAAAAAAATAAAATAGTAGATACATTTAATTTCTATGAATTTCAGGAAAATTATGTAGATATTATTAGTAACATTGAAGAATTAGCAAAGGACATAATTGAGCAACGAAAAATTGAATTAGATAGTTTAAAACCTACTGTTGAGGACTATAAAAAGAATTATTTAGTTATATTGAGTATGATGAAAAAGAATTCGAATTTGAACTAAATCAAATAAAAAAGCAATTAGAATTTTCACAATTTAGAATACCACTAGAAGAATTATTAAATTATATGAAAGGTATCATAAAAAACGTTATTATTGTCTTTACGTATTACACTGATAGTAATGAGGAAACAACCTATCTATTTAGAACAACAAATAAACAAATGCTAAAACATATATTGGAAAAAAGTGAAGATAAAGAACTTAAAGACATATCTTTTGCTTTAGCATCAGAGAAATATGCAGATGATGTTTCTCTATATCTATTGCTCGAAAATACTAAAATGATACCTTTAAACCAGCCAAAGTATAAAACTAGAAGATTCATAAGTTATAATAATGCAAGAAGATTGCTTAAAAGAGCATACAGTAAAAATTCAACTACTTTAGAAAAGATAATAAGTGAAAATAATATTAGTAGAATAATTCATGATAAAAGAAATATACATTATATTGAAGCTCAAAAGTTAGCTAAAAAAATACAAGAATCTTTAGAAAATAAGAATAAATAGTTGTTATTATATCACTTTTTTATCAGTCATAATTTTGAATATAGTAAATATCCACACGTAGAACATGTGTTTTTGTTTCGCCCTATAAGAGCGCTTTACCAACTAACTACAAAGAACTTGCGAAAATCGACTAATAACAGTTTGGAATGGCTACAATATAGTGGACAGAAAAGATAAGGAGTTGTTACAATAGTAATATAATAAATGAAGTGAGGTAACAATCTTGAGTCGTCGTCCAAAAAGAACTTTTACAAAAGAATTTAAATTACAAATAATTAACCTTTATAACTCAGGTAAACCTGCAGGAGAAATCATTAAAGAATATGATTTAAATGCTTCCTCTTTTTACAAATGGGTTAATCAATTCTCCAATTCTGGCTCTTTTAAAGAAAAAGATAATCTAAATGATGAACAAAAATTAATTAAGCAACAAGAAAAAGAGCTAAAACAATTAAGAATGGAAAATGATATTTTAAAACAAGCGGCGCTGATTATGGGACAAAAGTCAAAATAATTAATAATAATAAGCACAAATACTCTATCAATAAAATGTACAAATGTCTTAAAATATCAAGATCAGGTTATTACATTTACAAGGAAAAGCAAGATAAAATTGATGAGCATAATCAAGATGTAATTAATGTATTTAATGATAATCAGCGAGTATATGGTACAAGGAAGATAAAAGCAGTATTAGCTAAACAAGGCATTGTGCTATCCCATAGAAGAATCGCAAGAATAATGAAGTATAATGGTCTAGTTTCAGCGTATACTATTAAGAAATATAGAGGTCATAAGACTAAAGTTAGTGAAGCTAACATTGAAAACAAAGTAAATAGAGAATTTAATAATCGTGTTATAAAAGAAGTTATAGTAAGTGATTTAACCTATGTAAGAGTATTAAATGATTGGCATTACATTTGCATCATCATAGATTTGTATAATCGTGAAATAGTAGGTTATAGTTGTGGTAAACATAAAGATGCCAAGCTAGTTTATCAAGCATTTAGTAGAATAAAATCCTCACTATATGAATACGAGTATTTCCATAGTGATCAAGGTAGTGAATTCGATAATTACTTAATAGAAGAAGTACTAAATGTATTTAACATAGAACAATTATTAAGTAGAAAAGATAGTCCATATGATAATGCAGTAGCGGAAGCAACGTTTAAATTAATAAAAACTGAATTTGTCTATCCAAGAAAGTTTAATAATTTAATTCAATTAGAGTTAGAATTAACAGCATATGTGAGTTGGTTTAATAATGATAGAGTACACTCAACACTGGGATACCAATCACCGGTTGAATATAGAGTAAATGATTCCTTATAAAAATTGTCCACTAAAGTGTTGACAGTCCAGAATCTATCTCTAAATGATCTAATTCATCTCATAGTTCGATGTTCTTAGGTCTTAAACTTATTGGTAATACTGTCTTGTCTTCTAAATTCCACTCAAGATGTCTCATCATTCCATTAGTTTTTTTCTTTTTACGTTTACTTCGTTTATAACAAGTATCAATCATCCGAATGTTTATTTTACCTTGATTAATCCAATTATATACTTGTTTAACCGATACGCATAGCTTATGAGGATAATATTTTTTAAATTTGTAAATACAAACTTAAATCGATCTACATTTACTATCATAGTGCTTATAGAGATACTCTAGAAAAAAAATTATATTTTTCATTAATATCAATGGTTCTTTTTTTATAGATTTTATTTTTATATCTAGATACAGT
>JAJDGJ010000069.1 GCA_030265585.1 Erysipelotrichaceae bacterium OttesenSCG-928-M19
CACCTTGTTTAATAAAACTATTTTCTTGTGTTTTAATATTTGTTAACATAAATCCAGTTAAAGACTCATCGCTTCCTGAACTAGTAACTCCTGAATATAAATAGATATTTCCTGCAATTTCAATATAACGATAATTTAAAAATTGTGGTGTGTTTTTAGCATCTCCTTGTGAAAGTAACATCACATCATTTTTACCAAAAACAGTATTCCAATAACCATGAACATATTTCATATTCCATTCAATTGATTCTCTTAGATAATCAGGATGATAGACATTATCAATCCATTTAGGTTGTTCACCTATTTGATATTTTTTAACTTCACCAGTAAGTGCATTTAAAGTTACAACATTATCAGGTGTTAAGACACTAATAAACTTTTTAACACTGTAATCATTAGCAATGTAATAAGGATTACCATCTTCATCAATTTCAAATCTAGTGCCATAACAATCATAAACACCATTTAAAGCTAGAGTTCGCTTGACGTTCTTTAATAGGTAACCTTGTTGAGTGTAATCAATCTTTAAATCATCAATGAGTTTTACTTCACCAGTGTATTTGTCAATTATAATGTAACCTGGTGCTGTTTTTTTTGATAGACTAATTATAAAACTATTATACTCTAGAGGGGCAACTGAGACAAAATTGCCCTGATACATCATATCTTGATACATACCGACTTGATAGAAGTTTCCTAGTTGTTCACTACCTAGAATTTTATCACCAAGTTTTTTTGCATAATCACTATCGACTAAGACAAATTTATTAGTATCTTCTTTAAAAATTTCTTTGATATTTATTTCTTTATACTCTGTAATTGAGCTTTGTTTTTTATTTGTAAATAAAGGTGTACTAATAAAGTTTAGTAAAAGAATAATTAGAACACCAGCAATTGCTAATTTAGGAACAAGTTTAAATTTCTCATTAAAACTATCCTCAATAAACCATTTTCTCATATAAAAAAGAAAAGCGATAAATAGAAAAATAGGGATTGTTAAATTGAAAGTCGGTGGATTAAAACCAAGAGGGAATTTGTAAAGCCAAATATTGATAACGATAAATAATAGTGGAATTAGCACTAATAAAAAATAGAAGGTTTTCTTAAAGATATCTTTATAATTAAGCTTTATTTTATATTGTGCTTTTTTTGTTTTCTTTTTCATTGTTGTTACTCTCCTTAATAAGTACAGCTTGCTGATACTCTAAATCATACAAATAATAATTACTTTCTTTAGCAAGTGCATAGACACTAGTTATTTTGTGTTCATAATCTAATAGTAATGAATTATGCTGACTAAAAGAAGTAATTATTTTATAACTTGTGCTTTCCTTAATTCTTTTTAAATATTTTTGACCTTGTATACTCATACCTAAGACTCTCAAGTAATCAAGCTTAAGATTAAGGTTTGTTTTTTTTATGTTACAAACTAGATAGACAATTAATCTTTGTATTCTTGTTTGTGGGTAGCGTTTGCTACTAACTTGATTAATAAAATCAGACATATTGCTTACCTTATTTATGGTATTTTTAAATAAATATTCTAAACCTTCTTCAAAGCCAGCAATTTCTTGTATTTCTTCAATTGTAAGAATATTTAATTGATACTTTAAAAGATTAAAGAAATCAGCTAAGTAAACCAACTTATCTTGATTATTCATTAAATAATTTGCCATCGGTGTTGTCAGTGAAATATCTTTATTCATAATTAAAGCATTTCTAATAGCTGTGGCACTTACAATTTCATTATTAAGCTCATTTGATAAGTAGTCATTTGTTCTTTTAATAGCAAGTGGAGTTATTTTATAATCATGTTTATCTATTTCTTGTAAATAAGCTAAAGCAAGAATATCATTAGCTTGCTCAATATATGGAAGTTCATAGTCTTTAAATGCTAAGTTACAAGCACTAGCATATCTTTGCCCATTTTTTACATATTGTTTTACTAAAGCTTGATAAGCAGGTGTATTACTAATTTTAGCAGCAGCTTGTAAATGTTCAAGTTGATTGTTTTCACTACCAAAAACTAAATAATCAATCTTAAATTCATTTAATATTTCTAAGGCATTAGCTGCAAAATAATTAGCTGATTGCACGGCTTTAATGGTTGGTAATTCAATTATTAAGTCTATACCAGCTTCTAATGCATATTTAGTTCTTGTAAACTTATCGATCAGGGCTGGCTCGCCTCGCTGCATGAAAGTAGCAGACATAACCGCAATTAAAACATCACAATTAGTTAGCTCTTTAGCTTTTCTAATATGATAGAGATGTCCATTATGAAATGGATTGTATTCAACTATTATTCCGCAAACTATCATTATATCACCTTCCTTATTGTACCACTATTTAACATTGTTTTAAAGAATAAAAATATGCTATAATAACAGTGGTGGTTTTATTGAAAAAGAAACAAATAGCAATCATTGTATTTATCTTAGTGACAATTGATCAACTAAGTAAATATTTAATAAGTACTAATATGAAATTATATCAAGAGATACCTATCATCGATAATTTCTTTTCTTTGTTGTATATAAGAAATAGTGGAGCAGCTTTTTCGATGTTAGAAGGTAAGACTTGGTTTTTTTATTTAATTACAATTATTGCTTTAGTCATTGTTTATTATCTTTATAAAGCTAGTAAGAATAAATTAAATATCATTGCTTGTACAATACTATTAGCTGGTATTTTAGGTAATTTTATTGATCGTCTAATTCATCAGG
>JAJDGJ010000007.1 GCA_030265585.1 Erysipelotrichaceae bacterium OttesenSCG-928-M19
TAATGGTCGATATTCACCTGGAACTAAACCATTAAGATTTAAGAAAGCATAAGCTTCACGATGTAGTTTTCTTACTGGTAAATCTACAGCTTCAAACATTTTTTTAACTTGATGGTTTTTACCCTCGGCAATTATTAAACGAACCTTTGATTTTTTGTGTTTAAAATCTTTTTCTAAAATTTTAGCTTTAGCTTTTCCGGTTTTTTGATTATCAATAATAACGCCTTGTTCAAGCTTTTTTATTTGTTCTGCGTTAATTAAACCATCTACAAAGGCAATATAAGTCTTTTTTATTTGAGATGAGGGATGCATCATCTCATTAGCAAACTCACCATCATTAGTTAAAATAATAATACCTGTTGTATCGTAATCTAGACGCCCTACAGGATAGAGGCGAGCTGTTGAATCTATTAAATCAACAACAGTTGTTCTCTCATGTTCATCATCAGTTGAGCTTATTATTGATTTAGGTTTGTACAATAAATAATATTCCTTTTTTTGAGCCTTTAATTTTTTCCCATCAATAATAACAATATCACTATCGATGACTTTATAACCAAGTTCAGTAACAATATTTCCATTAACCTTTACTTTTCCAGCTGTAATTAGTTCCTCTGCTTTGCGACGTGAACAATAGCCCGATTCAGCTATTCTTTTTTGTAATCTAATCATTTATCATTCTCCTTACACTATTCAATTATTATACCATAAAAATAAGGACAATAAAAAACACATAGTTGATAGATGCTATCATTATGTGTTTTATAATTTAATTATTTATTATTTTAAAAAATCAGCTACATTGTCTTTATCAACTAATACTAAATCAACAGGAATAGTTGCTTCAACTGCTTCACCTTTTAATAATTGTGCTGCAACTTTGATTGCTTCTGATCCCATGATATCTGGTTGTTGAATAACTGTTGCATCTAAGTCTCCAGCTTCAATTGCTTTTAAAGCATCATCTGTTCCATCAAAGCCAACTGTTATAACATCTTTATCTTTAATTGCCTGTAATGCTCCCAAAATCATTTCATCATTATGAGCAAATACTGCATCAAAATCTTTGTTAGCTTGTGCTAAGTTTTCCATTACAGTCATACCTTTATCACGATTGAAGTTTGCTGTTTGTTTAGCAATTACATCTAATTTACCATCAACAGATTTATTAAATCCTTCACCACGTTCAATTGTAGCTGAAGCACCAGTTTCACCTTCTAATTCGATAACTTTACCACTACCACCAAGTTTTTCAATTAGGTATTCTCCAGCTAATGTACCACCTGCTACATTATCACTAGCGATATGAGATGATACTTCAACACCATCTGCTGATCTATCAACTGTTATTATTTTAACATCTTTGGCTTGTGCTGCTTCAATTGCTGGTTTAATTGCTGTTGAATCAACTGGATTAACAATAATTACTTTAACACCTTTATTAACTAATGTTTCAATATCAGATGTTTGTTTTGCTACATCATCCTTTGCATCTAAAACCTCTAATGCAACATTTGCACTTTCTGCTTCTTTTTCAGCAGATTCTTTCATTGTTACAAAGAATGGGTTTGCTAGTGTTGAAATTGACATTCCAACTGGTTCTTGATCACCACTTGATGATGCTCCCCCACAACCAACAAGTAAGAATAATCCTAAAACTAATGCTAAAACTTTCTTTTTCATCTTAATAATCTCCTTTTTTATTTTTTAATCTTGTTTAAATCGATCCATTAATACTGCTAATAGAATCACCGCCCCCTTTACAATATCTTGATAATCTGATTGAACTTGCATTAAATTCAATCCATTTCCTAAAACACCTATGATTAAAACCCCAATAAATGTTCCTGAGATTTTTCCTTTACCACCAACTAAACTTGTACCACCAATTACAACTGCAGCAATAGCATCCAACTCAAAGCCTTTTCCAAGCAATGGTTGTGCACTACCTAATCTCGATGCCAAAATAATACCTGATAAGGCACAAGCAACACCAATTAAACCATAAATTATTATTTTAGCGCGATCAGTTTTTATTCCTGACAAACGTGCCACTTCTTCATTACCACCAATTCCATATACTTTCTTGCCAAATTTAGTTTTTTCTAAAACGATCCAAAAAATTATATAAACGATAATTAAAATAATTACAGGCGTTGGAATTCCTAAAATATAGCCTTGTCCAAGCTTAGTAAATAGCTCACTATCACTAGCAACTGATACTGGTTTATTACCAGAAATAACTAACGTTAAACCACGTAGTATTGTCATACTTGCTAAAGTAACAATAAATGGTTGCAATTTCATTTTTGCAATAAAGAAACCATTAAAGACACCTGCTAAGCCACCAATGATTAGTCCAATTATGATAGCAATAGGAATAGGCAAATTAGAATTGATTAAAATTACTGTGGCCATTGAACTAAAACCTAAAATTGAACCAACTGACAAATCTATTCCCCCTGTTAGAATAACAAAAGTCATTCCCCCAGCTATTAAACCATTAATTGAAATTTGTCTTAAAACTTGCAATAAATTATCTGTTGTTAAAAAGCTACTTGACATAAAACTCAAAGCAATGAATAAAACAGCAAAGGCAATTAATGCTGTATATCTACTTATATCCTTATTTTTAAACATTGTTATTACCTCCCGTTGCTAATTTCATAACATTTTCTTGACTAGCTTCTTCTCTATTTAAAATATCAACTAAACGACCTTCGTGCATTACAGCAACGCGATCGGACATCCCTAAAACTTCAGGCATTTCCGATGAGACAAGAATAATTGAAATACCTTCTTCTTCACATAGCTCTTTCATAATAGAATATATTTCTTGTTTTGCACCAACATCAACACCACGTGTAGGTTCATCCATAATCAAGATACTTGGATTAATGTTAAGCCATTTACCAATTACTACTTTTTGTTGATTACCACCACTCATTTTTTTTAATAGGTGCTGAAGTCCTGAACATTTTATTTTTAAAAGTTCAATATATTCTGTAGTTACTTGATTTTGCATCTTATTACTGATTCGACCCTTTTTAGCAATTGAATCATAATTAGTCATTATAATATTATCCTTAATATTAAACTCTGTTATAATGCCTTCATTTTTACGATCTTCTGTAATAAAAGCTATTTTGTTTTTTATGCTATCTTCAATACGATTTTTTATTTTCTTACCATTGACAATAATACTACCTTCATCATAGGGATCTGAACCAAAAACACCATGCATAACCTCAGTTCGACCTGCTCCCATCAAACCAGCAAAACCTAAAATCTCACCTTTATGTAATTCAAAACTAACATCTTGATACTTATTTATTTTAGAAATATTATTAACTTGAAGTACAATATCATCTTGATAAGGCAATTTCTTTGGATAAATATCTACTATTTCACGACCAACCATTAATCTAATAACATCATTTCTAGTTGTCTGTTCACTCATTAATGTTTCAATAAAACTGCCATCTCTTAAAACTGATATTTTATCACACAACATAAAGACTTCTTCAATGCGATGCGAGATATAAATAATTCCAATACCTTGCTTTTTTAAATTGTTAATTATTTCAAAAAGCTTAACTGTTTCTTTTTCCGATAGTGCTGCTGTTGGTTCATCCATAATAATTAACTTAGCATGTTCCTTTAGTGCTTTAGCAATTTCAATAATCTGTTGTTGTCCAACCGAGTATTGTCCTGCTTCTTTAGTTACATCAATATCTAAGCCAAGTTCATTTAAAAGACTTCTAGCTTGTTGATCCATTTCTTTTTGTTTAACAAAGATTCCTTTTGTTATTTCTTTATTTAAAAAGATATTATCAGTTACTGAAATAAAAGGTAAAATATTTAATTCTTGATGAATAAAAATGATTCCATCTTTTTCAGCCTCTTTAGGATGAGTATATTTTTTTTCTATACCATCAACAATAACTTGACCTTCATCACTTTGATAGACCCCAGTTAATATTTTCATTAATGTTGATTTACCTGCTCCATTTTCACCCATTAAGGCATGGATTTTACCATCAATCGTAAAACTTATGTCATTTAATACTTGCACACCATTAAAAGACTTATTTATTCCTTTAAACTCAACTTTCATTAAAAGATGACACCACCTTGTAATATGATATTAGCATATGGATTTGCTTCACCTGTTCTAATAATCAATTGACAATCTTTAGTCATTACTTTAAATTCTTCATGACTTACAAATGTATGAGGTAAGTCTTTTAAAGCATTGTTTTCAATTTCATTAACTAATTTCTTATTTTTTTCTTTTATTTCACTAGCAAGAACATAACTTTCAATTTGCATTTCCTCAATGATTACTTGTAAAACATCCATAAATGAAGGAATACCAATTTTAAGAGTTAAATCAACTACTTTAATGCCTTTAGGTAAAGGCAAACCACAATCGCCAATGCAAATTGTATCAGTATGACCTAATTTACCTAGAACATCATTAATTTCTCTATTTAAGATTCCATTTTTTTTCATCACTTATCTCCTCTTTCTTTGGCATACCAGCTTGAGCTCCAATTTTTTTGATTGATAAAGTTGCTCCGCTTACTGCTCTTTGCAATGCTTTATGAAGGGTATAGTTCTCTGCTAAGCTAGCAGCTAAAATTCCATTCAATGTATCTCCGGCACCAGTAGTATCAATTGCTTTTGTAGGTTGTGGTGCAATATTAACTACTTCATTATCATAATATAAGATACCTTCTTTACCAACTGTGATAATAACCTTTCTAGGATATTTTTTAACAATTTCATTATAGTTACTACTTTCAAAAATTTCTGAAGCCTCTGTTTCATTCGGTGTAAAGTAGCTAACTTTTTCTAACAATTTCAAATCAATTTTTCGTGCTGGAGCTGGATTATAGATTAGAGTAATTTCGTTTTTATAACAATAATCAATAATATATTCATTAGTTTCTTGTTTTATTTCATTTTGGATAACAACAATACTATCATTTAATAAATATTCATACTTTTTTATATAGTCAATATCAATATCATTATTTGCACCTGGTATTACAACGATAGTATTATCGTTTTCAACGATTGTTATAATAGCGGTACCGGTTTCAGTATTAGTCTCTTTCAACTGCGAAATATCAATATTTTCTTTACTGATAAAATCCTTTAAAAAAGCACTGTTACTACCACAGCCAAATGAGCCTAAAAAGATTACATTTTCACAAACTCTAGCTGCAGCTACTGCTTGATTCAAACCTTTACCTCCAGGTAAACGCTGTAAATCATTGCCAAAAATTGTTTCACCTAATTGGGGAAGTCTTGTTACTTGATAAACTAAATCAATATTTGAACTACCTATTACAACTACTTGTTTCATTCATTAATCGCCTCAATATCTAAAATTGTTGTTTCTTTAATGTTATCCCAATTAATAACTTTTTGATAAGCTAAAGTAGCTAGATCGTTAATGGGCTGTCTAATAGTAAAAATATCATCTAAAAGAAAATTATTTAAATAGGTTCCATCTACTGTTACTTTGACAATATCATCTCTAAGCTTATTCTTTAAGACACCAAAAGCTATTATCTCATTACCCATACAAATACCATCAAAATTATTTAAATCAAGTTCCTTAATATCTTCATATACTTTATAGACGTCTGCAAATGAAGAACTAATTACTGTATAGTTCATATTTTTCTTAAGAGCCTCTTTAATAAAGGCTTCGCGACGCTTTATGGTTGTATCTAAAGTACTATCACCTTCAATTAATAAAATATTAGATACTTTTTTATCAAAGAAATAATTAATAATTTTTTTACCAATTGCCTTATTATCTGCTTGAATATTTTTTATCGAAGTTTTTAAATAACGATCAATAGTAACAATAGGAATTAAATAGTCTTTTAGATCAGTCTTATTAGAAACTGGTGCTAATACAATACCTTGAACATTAAAGTTATTACATATCTCAATTGCTTTAGCTTCAATTTCACTATTATTATCAGATGAAAAAATTAAACAGCTTATATTGTCTGCAAAAGCAGTTCTTTCAATTGTATTAACTATCTCACTAAAAAAAGGATTTAATAAATCAGGAACAATGACACCAATAATATCACTTTTCTGATTTGATAATCCTTGCGCTACACGATTAGGGGTAAAATTTAAATCAGAGATAGCTTTATCAATCTTTTTGGCATTGTTACTAGCTACCTTTTTACCATTTATATAACGTGAAACAGTTGCTTTTGAAACAAAAGCTTTTTTTGCGACATCATTAATTGTTGCCATTACTTCACCTCAATGTAACCGGTTTTATAAATTAATGATAGCATAACAAAAATATGATTTCAATAAAAAAAAGAAGATAAACAAAATTATCTTCTAATCTTCTTCTTTTTCTTCAACAAATCTTGTGGCGAAAATATCCTTTTCGTCTTCATCTAATTCAATGTTTGCTAATTCTGGTAATTCATCTAGACTAGTTAAATTAAAGACATCTAAGAAGTCATCAGTTATTGCATATAACATTGGTCGTCCAATAGTATCTTTTCTTCCAACTTCTTTTACTAGAGAGCGAGCCACCAATTTTCTAACCATATTATCGCTATTAACACCTCTAATATTCTCAATATCTAAACGTGTGATTGGTTGATTGTAAGCAATAATAGCCAATGTTTCCAAAGCAGCATTAGAAAAGATAAAATTGCTTGGATTAGCAACTAGTTTTTGGTAATATTCAAAATGTTCTGGTTTAGTACTCATTTTATATTTATTACCTAAACTTACTAACATTAAGCCACGATCAGCACTTTTTAAACTATCTTTTATTTGTGAAATTAAGCCTGTTATCTCATCATCATCAATATCTAAAACAGTCTTGATACTTTCATTATCAATTCCCTCATCACCAGCTAAAAATAACAAACCTTCCAAAACAGCAATATTATTATCCATTAAATCACTCCATTCACATATATTTTATCAAAATTATCATCTTGTTTAATTTTAATTAAATTTCTTTTACTTAAATCTAACATCGCCAAAAAAGTTACTATTAAATATGACTTTGTTGGCTGATCAATTAAGTCATCCAATAAGATTGAGCTTTTATTACTCTTGTTTATTTGTTCAAGTAAGCTTTCACAACGTCTCTCAACTGATATCTCAGTATTTTCAAAAACTGATGTTAATGGCTGACGAAACTTTAGTCTTTGTAGCATTTTATCCATCGATCTAACTAAATCAAATAATTCAATATTTTCTGGTAGCTCAACCATGGCTTCTTCTGGTTTAAAGTCAGATAAGTCTTCTAAAGGTTTAGTATAAAAGAGATTTCTTTCCTCATTATATTCACGAAACTTTTCACTAACCTCTTTATATTTTTTGTATTCTAATAAACGCTTAATTAACTGTTCTTCAGCACTTTCTTGATATTCATCATCAATATCAATTTCAGGTTTTGGAAGTAAAGATTTTGATTTAATTTCAAGCAAAGTTGTCGCCATTACTAAAAAATCACTGGCAATTTCAAGATTAATGCTTTTAGCGTCTTCAATTATTGTTAAATATTGATCTATTAAAGTTGTTAATTCAATATCAAAAATACTCATCTTATTCTCTTTAATAAGATGTAATAATAAATCCAATGAACCTTCAAAATCATTAATCTTAAATGTTGTTTCCATTTACTTCACCTCACCGTAATATTATAGCATATTTTTAAAAAAATGTACTATTACCTGTCAATGAATTTAGCTTATTAAATAAAAAAGCATCCATAATGGATGCAATTGTTAAATGATAAGACTACCTATTTGGAAAATAAGTGTTGAAATTACATATGGTACAAGTAAGGTTACAGCAATAACTTGCCACATGAATTTTGTACCGAATTCCTTTCTTACTGTTGCAACAGCAACACCGCATGGAACAACTAGTAAGATAAATACCATGTACGAATAAGCTCTTAATGAAGCATCTTCTTTAACATTTCCAGCACTATCAACAAACATCGTTGATGCTGCGTTAATAGTCTCGCTTCCTGCCTCATCTGGATCGGCCTCAAATAATCCAGTAACATTTAACGGATTTAATGATTGAAAAATTGAAATAGCACTTGTTTTAGTTGCTGACCATAGTTCTTCAACCTGATAACCTAGATATGTTTCCTCTGCTCTTTCATCACCCTCTGCTTCTTCAGTACCAGCTAATTGTTGAATGGTACTAACAACAGCCTCTTTAGCAGCAATTGATGTTGGAATAGCTGCTACTGCAATTGATGAATCACCAAAACCAGTAGGATAGAAAACCGGTTTAACAACTTCTGTCCCTTTATATAAATAACTATCCTTAATCTCTCCAGTTGGAAAGTATGATAAAATCCAAATGATAAAAGTAATAGCCATTACAAGAGTTGTTACTCTTTTTAAGAAACCTTTGACACGATTATTAACATTTTTAAATAAAATTCTTCCTTCAGGAATACGATATGGTGGTAATTCAATTGTAAAGGCTTCATTACTATCAGAACCATCATAGATTCCAGTAACTTTTAAGAACAAGCCAACTAATACAGCAATAAAAATACCTAAAATATATAAACTAGCTACTACTAAACCAAAGCTTTTTGAAAAGAAAGCGGCGCAAAATAAAGCATAGACTGGTAGTCGTGCACCACAAGAAATAAACGGTAACATCATTGCCGTTGCTTTACGTTGTTTCTCATTGTCTAGCGTTCTAGTTGAAGTAATTGCTGGAACGGTACAACCAAAGCCTATTATCATTGAAATAAAAGCTTTTCCATTCAAACCTAGTCCTTTCATAGCACGATCCATTACAAAGGCAATTCTTGACATAATACCACTTTCTTCAAGGATAGCCATTAATAGATAAATGAAATACATTAATGGAGTAAAGGTTAAAACACCACCAACACCACCTAGAATACCATCGATAACCATTGATTGAAACCAGTCTGGTGTTGAACTAATCAAACCACCGACATGGTATGATAAAAAGTCACCAACAAACCCATCAATCCAATCAACAAATGGATTCGCAACATTAAAGACTAATGATAAAAAATAGATCGCAAATAGAATAAAGATTGGTATACCTAACCATCTATTTAAAACAATACTATCAATTTTTTTGGTCAGCTTATAACGTGAAACTCCATTTTTATCAATTACACTTTTTAAAATCTTTTTTATTTGTTCATATCTTCTAATATGAAGTTGATCAGAACTTGATTCTTGTAAAGAAATACTACTATTGTTAATTACCTGATTAACTTTTTCAAGCGTATCTTCGTTAATTGTTCTTGTATAATGTGGTTCTTTCTCGAAAAGACGATAAGCTAAAAACTTTAAACCATAACTTGGTACTTCTACTTGATCTTCAACAAGAATACTAAAGATTTGTGATACTGTCATATCAATATCATTATCATAATAAATATTATAATCCACATGATTAGAAAAATCATTGCCAACTATATAATCTAAAACATTACTAATTCCCGTTCCTTTGGTTGCTGATGTTTTAAACACAGGTACTTGTAAATAACGTTGTAATTTAACAGTATCTATCATTAAACCGCTTTTGGTAACATCATCATCAAAATTTAATAATACAATCATTGGTTTTTCTAATTCTCGAGCTAATAATGTAACATTTAAATTTCTTTCCAAGTTTGTTGCATCAACAACATTAATTATTAAATCATAATCACCACTTAAGAGAACTTCAGTCGTAATTTTCTCTTCATGATTATTAGTAAAATTATAAGTACCAGGCAAATCAACTAATTGTAGATCAACACCTTTATAGTTAAACTGGGCTTCAATTTTTTCAACAGTTACTCCAGGCCAATTACCTACTTTTATTTTAGATTTACTCATAGCATTAATAAGTGCTGATTTACCAACATTAGGATTACCTAAAAAAACTATTTTTTTCATATTTTCTCCACCTCAATTTTCGCTGCATCTTTTTTTCTTATTGCAATATAATTACCTGCCACATAATATTGTTGTGGATCTCCAAGTGGAGCACTTCTTTCAAAAGTAATTGTATTGTCATAGGAAAAGCCAAGAGATATTAATCGATGTACTGAATCAGAATTCAAATCAATTTTTATTATCTTAGCTGATTCTCCTCTTTTTAACTCAGATAGTTTCATACTTTCACCTCAAGATAAATTATAACCAATATAATTAACTAAGTCAACTATTTATAATCATTTTAATTAATTTTATTTTTCACAAAGAAAAGAAACAGCTTATTCAGCTGTTTCTTGATAAAAATCATTTAATATTTCTTGCCATGAATTATAATTATCTAAATTCATATCATTACTATTTAAAGCTACTTTACCTTCTTTGACATAATAGAAGGTCGGTGTTGAATCTTGAAAATTATAGTAAGATAGTAAATAGTCATGAGCTTCTTTATTGTTATCGTCTACATAACCATTATTGCTGTTCATTTGCATTGCCATCTCTTCAAAACTAAAGTAATAAACCTCTTTGATACCATTGTTTTTAGCTACTGTAGAATAATCTAAAATAGAGCCAACACATGGTCCACATGAAGGACGACCAATCATTAAATAATAACTTTCTTTAGCCTCGTTCATCTTTTTTAAATCATCGAAACTAACTTCCTTAATGATATGATCCTGGTTAGTTAAAGTTTCATAACCTAAATTGTTCGCTGATGCTGCATCAGTTTCTGTATTACTATCATTGCTTGCACAAGCTACTACTAATAATAAAACTAAAATTAAACTTAATATTTTTTTCATACACTACACTCCAAAATAATTTGTGCTTCTTTGCGCAATTAATTGATAAAACTCTTCAATAACCTCTCTAAAGATTGCAATATCTTTATAAAGAGGAGTTTCTCTAAGTTTCTCCATTTCAATTTTAATAGTTTCATGTTCAGACTCATCAAAATAATCATCAATTGAAAAGAAAGTATCAATCAATAAAACAAGGGCAATAAACTCTTGAGATTGCTCATCGTTAAATAAAGTATCAAAAAGTTTTTGATAAGCTTGACGAACTGAGTTTTGATCAACTAAACTAATAATATTTTTTGTAAGAATCAACTGTCTTGTTTCTTCAACTTTAATTAAATTCTCATTTAATAATTCTTGGATAACCAATTCATAAAGTTGCATACTGAAATCTGTATCTAAAAACATTTCATGTGCTGCTTCTCTTAAATCAGTAATTTCATTTTCTTTTAAATAATCAATCATTAATTTATTATAAGTTCTAATACTACTTTCATCAACAATTTTAATTTCGCTCTCATTTAATTCAATCTTATGATTTAAATATAAATTGATAATAACTGAAGCGGCAATTGCTGAAAGAAAAGTTGATGATGGACTAAAGTAAAAGATAATATTCTTGCGATATAAATCTAATAAAATGAAATCTCTGGTTACATTTAGGGTATTCATTAATAATGGAGTTTCCATTTTTTTCACTTCCCAACTTTTATTTTTGTAACTTATTCTCGCGATAATAGTTAGTTGCTAAACCACCTAAAGCTGTTTCACGATATTCTTGTTTTAAGTCATCACCAGTTTCTTTCATTGTTCTAACAACTGTATCAAATGAAACTGAATTCTTTCTTAATTTTGCTAAAACCTTAGCATATAACATAGCATCAATTGAACGAAGTGCTGCTTGACCATTTCTTTCAATACATGGAATTTGGACATAACCTTGAACTGGATCACATGTTAGGCCTAGATGGTGCTCAATTGCAATCTCGGCAGCATATTCAATTTGTGAATTATCTAAACCTTCTAAATATGATACTGCTGCAGCTCCCATTGAACAAGCAGTTCCAACTTCAGCTTGACAACCACCTTCAGCACCTGAAATACTTGCATTTTGTTTAATTAAATTACCATATAAACCTGCAATTCCCAAAGCTTCAATCATCTTGTCTTTTGATATCTTACGATCTTTATAGTAATAATACATTAGTGCAGGGATTACACCAGCTGCGCCACATGTTGGCGCTGTAACAACAAAACCTCCTGAGGCATTCTCTTCTGATACTGCATAAGCATAAGAAGAAACTAATAATTTATCTCTTTCATCAGCTGCTGTTGTTTCATGAGCAATTTTATTTAATCTTTTAGCAACTCTTTCTAATTTTAGTGTTCCAGGAATTAATCCCTCTGCATTTAAGCCACGCTCAACATTTCTAATCATACTATCAAAGATAGTTTCTAAGAAAGCTACAATATCATCACCTTCAACTTCTTTTATATAATCAAATAATGTGATATCTTTTTTATTAATATATTTAATAATCTCATCAAGTGAATTTAATTCATAGATATGAGGAACACTGCCTCCACCATCTAAACCTTCAACGACAATTGTTCCACCACCGACTGAGTAAACAATCCATTCACCAAGCATTTTTCCTTCATCATCAAAGGCTCTAAAAATCATTCCATTTGGATGCCCAGGTAATTCATCATCTTCCCATAAAATTTCAGTTGGGATATCCTTAATAGTTTGTAAAATAATCCAATCTGTTAAATGACCTTTTCCAGTTAAACTTAAAGAACCGTGTAAAGTAACCGTAATCTTCTTTGCTTCTGGATATTCTTCCATAAATTTCTTTGCTGCTCTTTGTGGCCCCATCGTGTGAGATGAGGATGGTCCAGGACCTTCTTTGTAAAATTCTTTTAATGATTGCATTTTCTTTCCTCCATTAGTTAAATACTTAATATTAATACTTTCATGCCATGATATTTGTTTATACGACCAGTCTTAATTTGATAATCTAATTTAGCTAGTTTGACAATAATAGCTTTTAAATCACGATCGCTAAAAGTTAATTGTGTTGCAATTTTAATACGATAAGGGTGAATTTTCAATCTTTTTGCAATGGCACCATTATCAAACTGTAATCTTTGATAGCCTTTTGTTAAAAGAGCTATTCTAAATTGTGAGCCCAGTAAATTAACTAAATCCATTGGATCGATACCAGTCTTAGTTAACTCTTCAAACAAGGTAACTGCCTTAGCCGTATTACGAGCTAAAATAGCATCCGATAAATCAAAAATTGATGAATCTAAATTGCAGGCTACAAAATCACTAATATCCTCTTTAGTTAGTTTTTCATCTGGTTTAAATAACGATAATTTATCAACCTCACTAATAATATCAACTAAATTAGTACCAATTTTCTCCAATAAAAAATTAACAGTATCTGTCTCTACTTGATTACCTCTTTTTTCAATCATCTTTTTTACAATATCATTTAATTGCATTGCATTTGGTGTATCGACATTAATAAATTTTGATTTTTCTTTTAAAAATTTAACAATCTTTTTTCTCTCATCTAGCTTTTCATAAAGTGAATAAATAATTAAAATAGTACTACTGTTCTCATTATCAATATATTCCATTAGTTTATCAATAAATTCAGTATAATCTCTTTTTGTTGTTTCTGCAGTTAAAAAGATAGGATTTTTTAATATTGCAACTTTATGAGATGCGAAAAAGGGACTGGTGTAACAAAAATCAATAATTTGGTTAATCTCAACATCAAGACAATCAAATTCTACAGTATTCATCATATCTGTTTGAATACTGTCCTTGTCATAGATTTTTTTAAGCTGTTCGTGGCCTAAAACATCATCACTGGCTTGAATTGTATATATCATATTATCACCATTAATATTATACCATTAAATTAAAGCTAGTCCAACACTCAAATAATGTTTATCTTGAATATTTTTATTGATATTTTTTAAAATAGTTAAAAAAAGAATTATAGTAAATTGTAATAGTGCCATTGTTCGCATTATTATAGATGGATGCCCCATAGTTATCTAATCTTGTAATAACCTCTTGATGAGGATGTTGATAGTGATTATTTTTTTTAGCTTGAATTATCGCAATCTTTGGCTTTGTAAGATTTAAAAATTCATTTGATGTTGACGTTTTTGAGCCATGATGTGCTACCTTTAAAACATCAACTGGTATCTTCTTAACATACCTTGTCAGCTCATATTCCCCTTCTTTAGTTAAATCTCCTGCAAAGAAATAATTAAGACCATTTATCCTAGTATATAATGTTATTGAATTAGTATTTTTATCTTTGAAGGTAGTATTATATAAAAAATCAACAAATAAATAATCTTTAAATTTAATATATTTTTGTTTATTAGTAATAATATTTTCCACTGTAAATAATTTAACTAAATCATCTTTACCACCACTATGATCAATATCATTATGAGTAATTACTAATTGTTTTATTTTAGTAATCTTTTGTGATTTTAAGTAAGGGACAATAATATTTTTCACTGTTTCTTGTCGATATGGTTTAGCAACATCAATCATCATTGCTTCTCTACTTAACGGTGGTTTAATAATAATACAATCACCTTGTCCAACATTTAAAAACGTTACAAAGCCATTAATACTTGGTAAAAAACTATAACCAAAAATAATTAAAAATGGTAATACTACTTTTAAAACCTTATTTTTTACTTTAAAGAGAATTAAAAAAACAATTATTAAATAAATAATACTAAAAGCTATCGGTAAAGACCCCATTAATAACCTTGGATTGTATTTGTTGATAAAGATAATTAGCTGTTCAAAATATTTTATTGCTAGCAAAGCTATATTACTTAAAGGATTTAGATAGTTACCTAAAAAAACAAGCAAATAAAAGATGATAATAAGTGGTGAAAAGATAATTTGATAAAGAATTGCTAAAGGACTTATTTGAAAATTAAATGAACATAGAAAGGGAACATTACAAAAGAAAATTGCACTGTTAAAAAGAATAGTACTTTCTTTAACTATTGAAGGAATTAGATTAATAATGAAAGTAATAAAAAATGTTAACAGAAAGCTAGTACTAAATAAACAGAGTGGTTTTATCAGCATAATGACTAGAGCAATTAAAGCCGTACTATTGATTATAGAGATCTTTTTACAAAGCTTACTTTGCCTAAAAATTAAAGCCATAAATGCTCGTAGTGCAGGATAAGAAAAAGCAAGCAAAAAAAGATAATAACCAAGTATAGAAAAGATTATAAGATTTTTTAACCAAGGTTGTTTAATAAAAGTAAAGATAAAGTTAAAGATCGAGAAAAAATAGTTAAAATGAAATCCTGAAACAACGACAAGGTGTACGATTGCTAATTCTACTAAAGATGTTTTTATTTCATCATCAATATTATCTTTCTTCATAAAAAAAAGATAATCAAAGTAATAGTTAACTTTATTTTTTTCTTTAGTATACTCTTTAACATCATTAAGTACTTTGATACTTTTTTCGAAGGTCTCATAAAATATCTTTTCACTTTTTAAATAATTAGTATAACTAAATAAGTTAAAATTCTCTAAACTAGTTATCTCTTGTAATGGCTTAGTAATTCTTACTTGATCACCTTTGGTTAATTTGCTTTCCGTCTTTAATAAAATTTTACCTTCATTATTTTGAGCATAATAATTATATTTATTGACCTTAACAATTGTAAACACCTTGTTATTAATTGGCACTGCTACTAATTGTTGATTGAAGTAAAATGTAAAACAAGATGCAAAGACTAAGGCAATTAAACAGTATTTTTTAGAATATCTACTTAATAGATAAAGAAAATATATAGCGACGACAATTAAAGAAATAATTTTATAAAGTAGCCCTAAACATAAACAAATAGTAATTATTAATAAGTGAAGGAAATGATTACTCATGTTTTAAGATACTCATAAATTTTATTAAATAATTTCTGTTTAATGCCTTTTACCTTCATTAAATCAGTTAGAATTTGATAATTACCATATTTTTGGCGATATTCTATAATTTTATAAGCTAACTTAGGGCCAATGCCCTTAATTTTTTGTAGTTCTATTGAAGAACAATCATTTAAATTTATTTTATTTTTTATCACATTTGAATTAATAAATAATATTTGATTATTATTTAATTTTTCTTCATCATTTAAGTATTCAGCATTAGCCTTGTAGCCTTTTGCGATTACAATTAAATCTTTTACTTGAGCATCTTTTTCTAAAACATAAGTTCCTGGTTTATTAATATGTCCTGTAATTGTTACTTTAATTCTAACTTCTTTATTATATTCAATTTGATTTAGTGTTAAATTATCATGACAACCATAACTAAATAACACTATTAAAAAAAATAGTAATCTAGACATTATCTCACCTAAATTACTATTATAGACTTTTGTCATCTTTCCTAAGAATAACTATATTTAATAAAAAAAGACTTTTAAAAGTCTATTTTCTTTCAATTTTTAAGATTTGAATTTTATACTGATAATCACTAGTTTCGATATTTACAACATCGCCAACTTTCTTACCTTCTATTTTACGTGCTAAAGGTGCTTCATTTGAAATCTTATTTTGATCAGGATCTGATTCAATTGAACCAACAATTGTATATGTTCTTTCAACATCATCATCTAAATCTAAAATAGTAACAGTAGCTCCTAAGGAAACCTTTTTTACGCCACCTTTTTTTTCATCAATTAAAGTATAGTGGTCAAGCATATAACCAACTTCTTTAATTCTTTCTTCTACAGAAGCCTGTCTTTCACGAGCTGCATCATAATCCGCATTCTCTGACAAGTCACCTTGTGCTCGAGCTGCTTGTAACTCCTCAATAACTTCAGGTCGAACAACATTAATTAAATTTTCTCTTTCAGCTTCTAATTTAGCTACCCCTTCTTTGGTAAGCAAAATTCTTTCTTCCATTTTAACACCTCTATTTTTAATTTCTATAACATTATATCAAAAGCATCACTAAAATACTAGCAATCTTATTTAAATAACTTAATAATTAGATTATTTTTCTTAACATACTATGCTGTACTATTTCATTTTCAAAAGGCAAATAAATTATTTGTTGTGGATGACGTGCGATAGTAATTTCATTTAAATCTTCATCATACATTTTGTCAATGACAAAAGAATAAAAAACATTATTAGGACCAAATAACTCAACATGATCACCCTTCTCAAAATAATTACGTTGTTCAAGTTTAATCATCTTATTTTCATAAGCTAAAACATAACCAATAAACTCTTTAGTTGGATGCTCATCACGGTTTTGATACAATTGCTTAGCTACATTCATCTCATTATTGAAAAAGCCATCATTAACAGCTCGATTAGCTGCTTTGCTTAAATTAGCTAATAGTCTTTCATCATAATAACCTTGTTGTGAGTATTGATCGATAATTTGACGATACGTTGAAACAATAGTTGCTAAATAGTAAATTGACTTCATTCGTCCTTCAATCTTTAATGATGAAATGCCCAAATCAATCAACTTTGGTAATTCTAGAGCAAGTGAAAGATCTTTACTTGACATTGTAAAATAACAATCATCAGTATTAATTTTTTCTAATTGTCCTTTATTTTCATGATATAGATTATAATTCCAGCGACATGATTGCGAACAACCACCTCGATTACTATCTCGTTTTGAATAATAATTTGATAACATGCAACGTCCAGAATAAGCGACACACATCGCTCCATGAACAAAATATTCTAATTCTAAATTTGATTTTTCTTTTAATAGCTTCAATTCAGCATACGTTGTTTCTCGTGCTAAAACAATTCTCGTTGCGTTTAATTTTTCATAAAACTTAATAGCATAACTATTAGTAATTGATTGTTGTGTTGAAATATGAATTGGTAATGAAGGTGCATATTGATTTAGATATTTTACAACAATAACATCAGCACAAATTATTCCATCAACTTTAATTTTCTCTAAAGCTTGTAAATATTCTTTTAAACCAGCTAAATCTTCATTATGAAATATAATATTAACGACAACATATACTTTTGCTTGATGTTGATGAGCAAAAATTACACCTTGTTCAATATCTTCTAAGGCAAAATTAGAAGCTGAGGAACGCAAAGAAAACTGTTTACCGCCAATATAAACAGCATCTGCTCCATAAAGGATTGCTATTTTAAGTTTTTCTAAATCACCTGCTGGTGCTAATAGTTCTGGTTTAATCATTTTTAATATCCATTTCTAATAGTTTGGCTTGTTCAATTGTATATACCGTTTTATCATCATAAAAAGATTCTGATAAATTTGTACTAATTTCAATTAGTTTTTCCTGAGCACTAGCTATATCATAATCCTCGTTATCTAATACATCTTTAAATAAATAGACAACCTCTTCATATTCCTTAGTAGTACAAAAAAGATTATTCAAATATAAGTACTTAACATTTGCTCTACATAATTGATGAAGATAGTTTAAAGCATTAACATTATTCTTAGTATAAATGTAAGTACCATGCTGATCCTCATAGATATATGATTGATTATCTTTATTAACTTCATCACTGACAATTAAATAATTTCTTGGGCTAACATCGATTGGTTCTAGCTTACTATATTCAAAATAACTACTTAGTAATAAACGCTTAGAATTAAAGATTTTTTGTTTACCATAAACTTGGACAAATAAATTAGTTGAGCTTTTTTTAGCAATTTTTAAAATTTCATCAATATTAATTTCATTTGATAAAAAATAACCATCATAAATATCACTAGTATATTCAATACTAGCATAGTTTGTATTTAAGATAGCTGTTCCATTAATAAATTTAAAATCTAAACCTAATTCTTCAACTAATTCAATAATACCTACATCATTAATAATTAGACCAGTAATTGCTAACTTATCAAGTTTCTTTAAAATAGCCTTAAGCCCAATTAAATCCTCTTCATGATATAACATATCTAAATTAATATATAGCTCAACATCATTTTCACTTGCGCGCTCAGCTAAAATACTTATTTCATTAGTATAACAATTAAATTGCTTTGTATAAGTCAAATCTTTAATATTTAATATTAAGGCTCCTAGCTTTTCATCAATGAATTTTAATCCTTGTTCTAAATTATTTATTTCAATTAAAAGCTTTGTTTCCATTTACATCTTCCTTTTTACAACGTATATCCCATCACCGATATTATAATATGTTGCTTCATATTTTGTTTGTTTTTCTAACCATTCAATAAATTTTCTTATCTTCTGTACTAATTGGCGCGTATTGCGATTATTAGTTACTCTCTTTTCAAAGACAAAACCATGAAAATTAATATTATCAATAATAATTGCCCCATCACTATTAAGTAAACTTACATATTTTTCAAAAAACTTTTGATATTGTGCTTTAGCTGCATCAATAAAAATTAAATCATAGTCTCTTTTTAATAACCTCATATCTAATAATAAAGCATCGTGATGGTACAAAGTTATTTTATCTAATTTTTGATATTTAACAATATTTTCTAAAGCTAAATTATAACGCAAGCCATCTCTTTCAACACTATCTATATGGACAACTGACTCTTGTAAAGACATCACTAACGCAGAATAACCAATAGCACTACCAATCTCTAATATATTTTTTACATTATTATCCTTTATATATTTAATAATGAAATCTCTACTAGCCTGTTCAATAATTGGAATATCATTAATAGCTGCATATTTTTCAAGTTCTTTTAACACAATTTCACCTTTTCACAAATAAATTAGAGACAAGCTCTAATTTATCTTAATATTCAAACCACAAGCCATCTTCTTTTAACTTGTCAATCATTCGATTATGACCGGCATAAGTTTTAGTAGCGTAAATCTTACCATTTTTATCACTTACAAAATATAAATAATTAGTGCTAGTATAGTTTAAAGCAGCTAATATACTATCATTTGATGGTGCATTAATGGGTCCTACTGGTAAGCCATTCATATCAGCTCGTGTATTATAACCATTCTGTTCAGCTAGTTCAGCAGCTGTTAAATCACGTGATGCCATATCAATTTGAAGACCATAGTAAGTAGTTACATCACTACCTAATGCAACACCTTTTTTAATACGATTCATGAAGATAGAAGCGACCAAAACACGATCATCATATGTCTTAGCTTCTGCCTCTGCCATACTTGCTAGTGTATAAACCTCATTTATACTTAGCTTACTCTTATCAAATAAGGCTTTATTCTCCAAATATTTTTTATTACTTTGAGCTACTAATACTTCAATTAATGATCTTGCTGTTGTACTATTTGATACATTATAAGTATCGGGAGCAAGTAGCCCTTCTAATTTATAAATTTCTTGATCATTAAACTCATATATTTTCAATAACTCATATTTACCTTGTAATTCTTTAATAAAATCTTGATCATTACATAACTTTAAAAAATCATCTTGTTTGATTTCCAATTTTTCTTCAGCAACCTTCGCAAAATCAATAATACGATAACCCTCTAGAAAAGTAATGTTTTGATTGGTTGCTGTACTAACAGTATTTAATTGCTCGATGATATCAAATAAAGACTGATTTTGCGATAATTCAAAGATACCAGCCTTAAAGTCACTTTTACCTGATAATCTAATATAGACCTTTGCAAATGTTTTAGACTTAATTAAATCTTCTTTTTGCAAATTGTTTAATATTTCATCAGTAGTCTCATTTTCAGCAACGCTAAAAGCTACTGCTGATTTTGTATTACTATTCACAGGAAAAGAAAAGTAATTTACTGCTCCAAAAATTACCAATAGGACAACTAAAATACTTATTAAAACAAGACGCTTTTTTCCTGGTTTTCTATTATTCATCGATACCTAGTCCTTGCTCTGCGATAAAAGCATTATAAATTTCTTCTAATTGCGCTAATTCTTCATCAGATTCAATAAAGAAAATATTATTATCATCATCATAGATTGACACATTCATCACTAGGTCTTCATCCTCATCTTCGATTGCACTATCATAATAATAAACATATTTTTTTCCTGTTTCTTCGCTCTCATAAGTAAATAAAATAGTAAATTCTTTTGCATTACCATGTTCATCTTCTAAAATAATTATATTATCTTGTTCTTCCATTTCAAATCCTCCTAACTTTTTGCATCTAAATAACCCTGCAGTATATTTATTGCAGCCATCTTATCAATTGTTTTCTTTCTTTTTTGACGTGATAAGTTCATACTAATCATACTTTTTTCCATTAAGACACTAGTTAAGCGCTCATCCCATAATATAACGTCGACCTTAAAATAGTTTTCTAGACGTTTTTTAAAAGCAATTGATCTTTGTGATGAATCACCTAAATCACCATTCATATGTTTAGGATTACCTAAAACAAATAATTCTATTTCATATTCTTGAAGTGCTTTAGCTAATAATTGCAGTGCCATTTTATATGAATTTTCATTAAAATTAATTGTCGTTAGTCCTTGTGCTGTAATTTTTAAAGGATCGCTTATTGCTACCCCTAAAGTTTTACTTCCTAAGTCTAAGCCGATTATCCTTTTAATCGTTATTCTTCTCCAAATATGATTTGACTAACTCTTCAATTATTTCATCACGAGTTACTTTTTGAATAACTTTACGTGCTCCATCGTGACTTGAAATATAAGCCGGATCATTTGAAATTAGATAACCAACTATTTGATTAATAGCATTATAGCCTTTTTCTTCTAGTGCTTTAACAACATGCTCCAAAATTGAACGTACTCTTTGATCTTGAATTTCATTTGCATCAAAAAGCATTGTATGTTGTGTGTTATTATTATCCATCATAACAATCACCATCCTATCTAGCCTTAATTTTACTATATATTCCTTTAAAATACTACTTTTATTTAATTTGTTCTAAAATATTACATAGTTCCTCTCTAGTAATATCAATAGTAGTAGCACCTTGTGCCATATCTAATTTTCCGCCACCCTTACCAGTGAATGCTTCATTGATAGCTTTTGCTATTTCATTAGCATAAACACCACGAGCAACTAAATCTTTACTTACACCAACAACATATGGTTTTTTATTTTCAACAGTATAAACGATAGCTATTGCATTATCTTTCTCATTTTTTATATTATCGACAAATGATTTCATATCTTTGATATCATCATTATGTAATAAAAGAAGATATACTTTCATTCCGTTAATATCATAGTATTCATCATCAATAATTGTCGAAACTCCCATAGTAAGTTTTTCTTTAATATTATTTAAATCAGTTTTTAAAGTTGCTAATTCATCTAAAATATTGTCTAATCTTTTATTAGCTTTTGAAGTATCTTTAATACCTAATTTATAAGTTAATTCCTTTAGTTTATCTTCTTCTGCACATAACATCTTATAAGCAAATTTTGATGTTTTAGCAATAATTCGACGCATTCCCGATCCTACTGATTCCTCTTTTTCAATTCTAAACAAACCTAATTCATTAGTTTTAGTAACATGTGTTCCACCACATAATTCAATAGAAAAACCAGGTATTTCAATTACTCTTACAAAATCATCATATTTATCACTAAACAAAGCTTGCGCACCTTTAGCTTTGGCTTCTTCAATATTCATATAAGAGATTTCTAAATCTAACCCCTCAAAAATTACATCATTAACAATTCTTTCAATTTCTAAAAGATCTTCTTCAGCAACTTTTTCAAAATGATTAAAATCAAAACGTAAATATTCATCAGTCACATATGAACCTGCCTGATTAACATGATTTCCTAAAACATCTTTTAATGCTTGATGTAATAAATGAGTTGCACTATGATTACGAGAAACTAGCTTTCTAAAAGTTTGATTAATTTTTAAGTGTGCTTTATTACCCTTTTTGATTGGAAAAGTATCTACTAAATGAAGATGCTGTCCATTAGGAGCTTTTCTAACATTTAAAACTTCTAATTCAATACCATCTATTTCAATTGTTCCCTGATCACTAATTTGACCGCCACTTTCAGCATAGAAAACAGTTTTATCAAAAGCAATTTCGCCTTCACCCTCTAAAGTATCTACTTTCTCACCAGCTTTAAATAAACCAATTACTTTAGCATCCGTTTCATTTAGATTATAGCCTACAAAAGTTGACTCATTTTTAAAAGCTAATAAATCAGCCGATTGACTCTTCATATTTGAAGTATCCTTAAAACTTGAACGAGCCATCTCTTGTTGATTTTTCATTAATTTATCAAAACCATCCATATCAACTAAGTAACCAGCTTCTTCACTTAATTCTTGAACGATTTCAATTGGAAAACCATAAGTATCATAAAGTCGAAATGCTTGTTCACCAGTAATTGTTTTATCAATACTAGTCTTTTTAACATCCTCAAACATTTTCATACCTGATGCTAATGTTTTATGAAAACGTTCCTCATCAGCTTTAATAATTTTTGCAACTAGTTCTTGTTTATCACTTAAGAATGGATAGTAATCATTCATAACATCAACAACTGTATGAACAATGCGATATAAGAAAGGTTCTTCTATTCCTAAATCTAAACCAAAACGTGAAGCACGACGTAGTAATCTTTTTAAAACATAACCGCGACCTTCATTAGAGAACATACCACCATCAGCCAAGGCAAAAGTAATTGCTCTAATATGATCAGCAATCACTTTATATGCTCGCTTATATTTTCCTTCATAAGGAAATTTCGCTAATGATTCTATTTCAATAATAATCGGCATAAATAAATCAGTTTCAAAGTTTGTTTCAGCTTCTTGAACAATGGAAGCTAAACGCTCTAAGCCCATTCCAGTGTCAATATTTTTTTGTGGAAGTAGCTTGTATTCTGCACGACTAACACCTTCTTCAGCATTAAACTGTGAAAAAACAATATTCCAAATTTCAATATAACGATCATTATCCATATCTTTAGCAAGTAGATCAATTCCTATATTATCTGGATCATAGGCAAGACCACGATCATAAAAAATCTCACTGTTTGGCCCACATGGTCCCGCTCCTATTTCCCAAAAATTACCATCTAATCGAAAAATTCTTGAATCATCTAAACCAATCACATTTTTCCAAATATCATATGCTTCATCATCATCTGTATAAACAGTTGCATATAATTTATCAACATCCATACCAATCCACTCTTCGCTTGTTAAAAACTCCCAAGCATATTCAATACCCTCTTTTTTAAAATAATCACCTATTGAAAAATTACCTAACATCTCAAACATCGTGTGATGGCGAGCTGTTAAACCAACATTTTCAATATCATTAGTTCTTATTGATCGTTGTGAGTTTGCAATACGTGGTTTCTCTAAAGTTGTTGAGCCATCAAAGTACTTCTTTAAAGCACTAACTCCTGAATTAATCCATAATAAAGATGGATCATTAATTGGAATTAAGGGTACTCCTGGCTCTATCATATGATCTTTTTCCTTAAAAAAGTCTAAAAACATCCTTCTTAATTGGGAACTTGTTCTAAATTTCATAATTATTCACTCCTTTATATTAAAAAAAAGACAAGCTCTAGGAACGAAATTAATCGCGGTACCATCCTAGTTCATTGTCTCAATGCCCTTTATTATGTTTTAACGCAACATCAACGCTATTGTTTGCAATAGACCATAGAAAGAGCTTCATTTTAAACAATTTCATAAGTTTGCACCAACCACTTACTCTCTCTATTGTTGCTTAAAACTACTTATTTCCTATCTAGTATGGTGAAAGTATAACACATATTCACTAAATGTTCAAGAAATATAATTATTAAATTAAGATAAATAATTTTTTATTACAATCTAAAGTTACACAAAAACAGCTGACTTAGCATTACTAAAATGTTATCTATTAGTCTACAAATTTGGACGTAATGTGTATCATATTTATAATCATAAAAATAATATGTTAACATATAGTAAACAAGGAGGTGATCATAATGTTAATAAAGAAAACGACCACTAGATTATTATTTTTATTAACAATATCACTTATTATGCAAGGAGTCTACCAAATTAATGCTGCAAGCTATGATAATGTTGAAAAAAAATTCAATGAGAGAAAACAGGTTATTGAAGAAATTTATTTTGAAAGTGATACTAAAAAAATTAGAAAAGAATTTTTTTACAATAACGATGATTCTTTAGCAAGAAGTATTGATTATGATTATGAAACCAAACAATATGTTAGTGAATCTTTTTACAGTCCTCAAGCACGCTATGAAAACAAAACAAGAGAAATTACTTATAGAAATACTTATCAGTATGAAAATGGAAAATATCTGAAGAAAAGTTATCGTTATGATTATAGTTTAGGAAAATATACTCATGAGTTTATTTATGAAAATAAAACAAAATTCAAAAATAGAGCTGATAGTCTAAGATACCAAATAATTTATGAATATAAAAACGACTTAACTTTGAGTAAAGCCATCAAGTATGATTACAAAACAAAACAATATCTAAGCGAATACTATTACAAAGTAGATACAGACTTTAAAGAGCGCGAAACAAATTATGATTATCGTTTAGACTTTTACTATAATAGTGATAATACTATTAATAATATTCAAGAATATAATTATGATCAAACTAATTATCACAAACAATATTTCTTTAAAGCAGATACAATTTATGGAAATCACTTCCAGTATTTATTATTCAGTTACCTGTTTGAATATGATAAGAATAATTTCTTAGTAAAAACACTTAAATATGATTATCTAACAAAACACTATCTAAGTGAATTGTACTATGATGATGATACTCAATTTAGTGAGCGAAGCACTAAATTAAGTTACTATTTTATCTTTTACTATGATAAAGATGATAACTTAGTAAATTCTTTTAAATATGATTATAAAATAAAACAGTTTACCTATGAATATATCTATTATCCTAATACTTATTATGGTGATAGTCATGATGATAAAATTAAAAAGAAAAAACAGCTATTATTCTCATCGAAATTAGTATTACCATTAAAAAGTGGTATTGTCTCAGCTACAGCTTGGTCATATCAAGATGGTGGGTGGCATCCAGCAGTTGATATTGCTACACCAATAAACTCACCGATTTATGCACCAGCTAATGGTGAAATCTTAATGCGTATGACTACTACAACTGGCTATGGCATTCACATGGTCACTATTCATCAAATTGGTGATGATACTTTTACATTTATTTACGGACATCTAAATAAACAAGGTAATAAAGATAAGTTTCTTCAAGGTGATATTATTGGTTATACTGGAACAACTGGTAATTCAACTGGACCACATCTTCATCTTGAAATTATAAAGCATCCTAACCAATCACTTAATGAAGTTAAACAAAAATTTGCTAGTAATCAAGATTATTGGTTTGGTTTAGGCTATCATAGTATTGGTAATTGTAAGATAGATACTGTTTGTCGATTAAATCCAATTGAATACTTTAATTTAAACTATCAACAAGCAATAGCAATAAATACGGTTCAAACAAATACTATACTATCAAATAACTATCTTGATAACGTTAGAAAAACATATTCACAATTATCATTTGGAACTGATGCCTTATATACTAAAGAAGGTTTGAGTTATTATAAAATAATCGCTGATAAAGTAACTAGGATTCAGGCTAAAACAAAAAGTGAACAAGAACTTAAAAAGAAACTTGAACATCTTCTAACTAAAAAGACTGAATTGCTTAAAAAAATAGTCTATGAACAAAACAAACTAAGTAATAAAGAAAAAGATGAGAAAATCAATAGAGAAATTATTGAAATAATCTACTAAAAAAACCGTTATCTAACGGTTTTTCTTTACTTTAAATCAGCTATTATTTGTAGGATACTATCATATTGTGCCTGATAGTCTTTTAATTTTGCTTGTTCTTCTTCTATTTTAGCAGCAGGTGCTTTTGCAAGGAACTTTTCGTTACTTAACATTCCCTGAGCACGAGTTAATTCTTTTTTTAGTTGCTCAAGTTCAATTTCATATTCTGCAATTAACTCATCATTAGATTTTTCAGCTACCATCGATAAATCAATCAACAACTTAGCTCCATTGCTAATGATTGATGTTTCAATTTTACTTGCACTACTATTAATACCGTATTTAAAATTCGTCATTTTTTCAATATATTCTTTACCATTTTCAATATCAGTACTCAATTCATAATTAATAACTATTTTCTTTTTTAGATCATGTTCTAAACGTGTTTCGCGAAATTTAGTAATTAGTTCCATAGCGATTTTAACATCATTAATATCATTAAAATTATAGTCTTCATTTACTTGAGGATAGTTTTCAAGTGAAATTGTTGCTTTATTAGTCAGAGTAGTAAAAATCTCTTCAGTAACAAAGGGCATAAAAGGATTAAGCATTTTTAAGATAGCTTGTAAAACATATTTAAGAACTTGCTTTGTGGTAACTGTTTCAATTGTTGCCTTAGACATTTCTATATACCATGAACAATAATCATCCCAAACAAAATTATATAATAAATCGCCAACAACCGAAAACTCATACTTATCCATATTAGGGATTACTTCAGCAATCGTCTCATTAAGACGTGTTAAAATCCATTTGTCTGCTCCTGCAAGTGAATCAATATCAATATTATCATTAATATCTTCATCTAAGTTCATCATAACAAAACGTGATGCATTCCACAATTTATTGATAAAGTTCCAAGTTGCTTCAACCTTTTCTTCACTATAACGCAAATCTTGTCCAGGTGATGATGTTGTCGTTAAAAAGTAGCGAAGTGAATCAGCACCATATTGCTCAACGACATCCATTGGATCAACACCATTACCAAGTGATTTTGACATTTTACGTCCTTCACTATCTCTAATTAAACCATGAATTAAAGCATGATTAAATGGTTTTTCATCTAAAAACTCTAAACCAGTAAAAATCATACGTGCTACCCAAAAGAATAAGATATCATAAGCTGTTACTAAGGTTGCTGTTGGATAATAGCGTTGAAGATTGGCTGTTTGCTCTGGCCATCCCAAAGTTGAAAAAGGCCATAAACCACTACTAAACCAAGTATCTAAAACATCTTCATCTTGATGCCAATTTTCAATATCTTGAGGTGGTGTCGCACTTACATATAGTTCTCCTGTCTCATTATGATACCATGCTGGGATACGATGTCCCCACCACAATTGACGTGAAATACACCAATCTTCAATATTTTCCATCCATTGAATAAATGCTTGTTCAAAGCGAGGTGGGAAAAACTCTATTGCCTCAGCACTATCTTGAAAATCAATTGATAACTTAGCTAGTGGTTCCATCTTGACAAACCATTGTTTTGATAAAAAAGGTTCAACAATTACACCACTACGTTGTGAATGACCAACACTATGAACAATTGGCACTATTTTTTCTAATGAGCCATCTTCCTTAGCAAGCTCTATGAATTTTTTACGAGCTACAAAGCGATCTAAGCCTTGTAAAACTTCTGGTACCCATTCATTGCTAGCCATTGTTGCATCATCATTCATAATAATACGAAAAGGAATATCATGACGTACTCCAACATTGAAATCATTTGGATCATGAGCAGGTGTTATCTTTACACAACCACTACCCGTCTCTATTGAAACATAATCATCAGCAATAATTGGTATTTTAACATGTGACACTGGCACTAAGACTTCTTTACCAAGATATTGTAAATATCTTTCATCACTTGGATTAATGGCAATTGCCCCATCTCCTAAAATTGTCTCTGGTCTTGTTGTCATAACTTCTAAATACTTTGTCTTATCATCAGCAAAGTAGTAGCGAAAATAATGTTCATTCCCCTCAATATCATAGTGATCAACTTCAATATTACTTAAAGCTGTTTTGGTTTGCGGATCCCAATTGATAATCCTTTCGCCACGATAAATTAATCCTTTATTATATAGATCAACAAATACTTTAGTTACTGCTTGATTTAAACCTTCATCCAAAGTAAAACGCTCATTACTATAATCCAAAGCTAAACCTAGTTTGCCCCATTGTTCTCTAATAAAACTAGCATAGTCTTCTTTCCATTCCCAAGATTTTTCCAAGAACTTTTCACGTCCAAGATCATAACGATTAACACCCTGCTCACGAAGTTTTTCATCAACTTTAGCTTGTGTCGCAATTCCAGCATGGTCCATTCCTGGTAACCATAAAGTATCATACCCTTGTAATTTTTTATAGCGAATAATAACATCCTGTAACGAAGTATCCCAAGCATGTCCTAAATGTAATTTACCTGTAACATTTGGTGGTGGAATGACAATACAGAAAGGCTCTTTACTCAAATCATGTTCTTGAAAATACTTCTTTTCAATCCACTCTTTGTTTTTACCTTTTTCTACATCTTGATGGTTATACTTACTTGCTAACTCTTTCATCTTCATCTTCCTTTCCTCAATAAAAAAATCGTCCTTAACAAAGGACGACATAACGCGCGGTACCACCTTAATTCATACAAAATGACTTTGTATGCACTCAATGCCTTGTAACGTCATGGCTTACGAATCAAACTACTACTACTACTTCATCTGATTAACTCCTAGACTACTTCAAATAACATATTTATATCTTTACACCAACCAGATACTCTCTACAAAATAGTGGTTATTCTACTACTTCTATTCCACGTTTTATATATATTAGCATTTAAAAAAATAAAAATCAAGCTAATTATTTAGTTTTTATACCCAACATCCAATATTTATTATTATTGAAAGGAAAAGTTTTAATAACATCCATTTTTGCCTTTCTTACATGAGCTTCATAACTTCTTGGATTAATCGTATTAACAAAAGTTATCATATAAGGATAGCGATCAGCCATCGTTGAAAGAGAATAATTAAACAATTCTTCCATTATCCCTTGATTTCTAACTTCTTTAGCTAAACAGATTGGTCCATATTGATAAGAGTTCTCAATGCTCATTTGTTCATTATCATAGGTAACATTTTTTAAATCTTCAATCATATATTGAAATAGTGGCCACTCTGACCAATAATCCCATGAACCTGCCATTGCATACCCAACAATTTTACCATCATTATCTACAGCAATTGAAATACCGTTCTCTTGTTCAATTAGAGCTTGTAATTGTTCTTTAGTAAATAAAGTTGTGACAAAGCCATCCTTCTTATCTTCCTCATTAATAGTAGCAACGTGATATCGTTGTTGTAATTTAAAAATATCATCGATATCAGCTATTGTTGCTTGAGTATATCTCATATTAACACTCCCTTTCAAGTTCTCTTCTTATCATAACATTAAAGAAAAAGAAGGTAAACATTACCTTCTATTTTTTCTCAATATATTTTTCATTTACTTCAATATGGTTTAAAAATAATAATAGATTTTCATATAATGGATGAGCTTGTTCTTTAAATTCTTTATCCACTAATTCACCAATTTCTCTCACTGTTCTTTGTGCATCAATTTGTCTAAAAACAAAGCTTGATCTTTCATCTAGTTCAATTCTCGTATATTCTGGAATTTTAAATTTTAATTTTCTAAAAAATCTTTGAATACCTTTATCTTGTTTTTTTAAAATTGTTACAATACCAGTAGCAGAAACCTCAAATTCTATCTCATCTTTAACACCGTAAACAATGTCTAAAACATCATCATCTGTTTCAATTGTTTTTTTATTACTCATTACTATTTTTTAAGTTTCCCAAATAAGATTGGTAGTGTTGTTAGGACAACTAAGAAAATTAAAAGAATAATTGCCATACCATTACCAGCAACAAATCCTGATAATTCTTGAAGTTGAATAACGCCACCAACTTGTAAAATAATTCCTAGTAAACCAATAATTGATCCACCAGCTACAAGTCCTGATGATAAAGAAATACCATTAGAAACTCTTGCTTCTCTTTCAGCATCATCTTTAACAACATTTTCAACTAATACTTTAATTAAAGCACCAACTAAAATGATTGATGTTGTTGCAATTGGTAAATAGAATCCAATTGCTACTGTCATGATTGGTAATTTTAAGAAATAGCATACAATTGCTAAGAAAACACCAGCATAAATCATAATCCATGGTAAGTTACCAGACATAATTCCTGAAGTTAAAGTAGCCATTAAGTTAGCTTGAGGTAAAGCGAATTGTTCTGGATCAGATAATTGACCACTTAAAGCAACAATTACACCAATAACAGTTACAACACCAATTAAACCAGCGATTGTAAAGTATCTTTGCATTTCACCTTTATTACCACCAACAATATAAGTTGCTTTTTGAGATTGTAAATATCCTCCAGCCATAGCAATTGCAGTAACAATTAATGTACCAAATAGTAATAATGAAACGTTATTTGTAATTGAACCAGCTGCATCAGTCCATCCCATAACCACAAAGATTAAAGTTAAGATTACAAGAGATGCGATTGTCATCCCTGAAACAGGTAAGTTAGATGTTCCAATTGTCCCTGTTAAACGACCAGCAACAATAACAAATAAGGCCATTAAAATTAATGATACGATTGTTGATAAGAGTGCCATACCAATGTTTCCACCAGAAATGATGAAACCACCAACGAATGCAAGAATAATACCAGCAAGTAAGATAAACATTTGTTGTTTACCATCTGTTCCAGCTGCATCTTTAGCTCCAAATGTTGCTTTTAGTGAAGCGATGATTACTGGAATTAATTGAATTGCTCCAATGATACCACCACAAAGCATCATACCTGCACCAATATAACGTCCATATGCTCCTGAAATAGTTCCAACTTCCATTGCATTAATTGCTGTTGAAGGATCGTTCCATACTACAGCACTATCTTGAGCCATACTTGCAAAGTAACCAATTAATGGGTTTACTGCAAAGTTTGCAAGAATTGATCCAGCAAACATTGTTAATGAAACTTCAAGTCCAACAATGAATCCAATTCCTAAAAGTAAAGGGTTAACTTCTAATTCGAATTTCCATTTGTATGAAGCTTCGCCCACATAAGAAATAACATTATTTACAAGACCTAATGCTGATCCAGTAACTAAGTTAACAAGACCACCAATACCGAATCCCATTCCCATGTATTTTAGTGCTTCTCCACCTGTACTTGATGCAACAAGTGTTTCTGAAATAGCCATTGCTTCTGGATACATTAATTTTCCATGCTCTTCTACAATTAAATAATTATGAACTATTGAAGCTACACCAATACCTACTAAAACACCAGCAATTCCTACTGCAAGTCCTTGCGCAAAACTGATTTGTCCACCAATTAAGATAACAGCTGGTAAAACGAAGATAATACCACTCGCAACTGATTCTCCACCACTAGACATACCTTGAACTAAGTTTGTTCCTAAAAGTCCTTTTTGTTTAGCAAGAACACTAATTAATCCTGCCCCAACAATTGCTCCAGGGATACCAGCTGCTACTGTTAAACCTGCTTTCATTCCTGAGTAAGCTGTTGATGCTGCAAACAATACCGCAAGTAGAATACCGATAATTAAGACAACGATATTGCCACCCATGTTGTTTTTGTCGCTTATATATGGAACATAGTCTTTACCATGTACTCCACCATAAGCATCTTTAGATAATTTTTTACTCACGTATTTTCACTCCTTTTAATAATTAATACATACAAACGTATTATAACAACTATTTATAGTTAAGTCTATATTTTGTCTAGTTTTTTTATTCTTTTTACATCTATGTAAAAATAGTGTTATACGTCTGTGTAATTATTATTTGAAAAAACGTTGTAAAATTCTTAAGTTATTTTTATAAGGTGCGTATCTAAAAGGAAATTCAATTAAATTTGAACGTGACATGATAGCTTTGCTATTTGTGAAACTAAAATAACTATATTGACCGTGATACGTCGCTATTCCGCTCTTTTGAACGCCTCCAAAAGGTAAGTTTTTGTTCCCTGCATGGATCAAGGTATCATTAAAAATAATAGCTCCACTACGTGATTGGTTAATTATTTTTATAAAATTAGCTTTATCTTTACCAAAGTAATAAATAACTAATGGTTTGTCCTTATCAGCTAATTTAACTAGTTCATCATCCAAACTAGAGAATGTTATAATCGGTAGCATTGGTCCAAAAATTTCTTCTTGCATTATTTTACTTTTTAAATTAGTTACTTCAATTAGAGTCGGCTCAATATATAATTCATCTTTAATGGTACTGCCACCATAAATTATTTGATTTTCATTAAGATAAGCCTCTAAGCGTAAAAAGGATTTTTCGTTAATGATACGACCATAATCACTTGAATAAAAAGCTTCATTGCCATACTGCTTCTTTATTTCACTAATTAATCTTTTAATAAATTCATCCTTAATAGCTTCATGAAGTAATAAATAATCAGGTGCAATACATGTTTGACCAGCATTAGTTAATTTACCCCAAATAATACGCTTAGCACTCATGGTAAGATTAGCATCCTTATCAACTATACATGGTGATTTACCACCTAACTCTAAAATAACTGGTGTTAGATTTAATGCTGCCTTCTCTAATACAATTTGACCAACTTGTTGGCTACCTGTAAAAAAGATTAAATCAAAATCTAGAGTTAATAGCTCTTGCAAGTCATATTTACCATTATCAAAACTAGTTACATATAAATGTTCTTTTTTAAAATTATCATTGATCATTGCTCTTAATAAGGTGCTCGTATGATACGATAATTCAGAAGGCTTGATTATAGCTGTATTACCTGTTGCCAAAGCAGCAATAATTGGCATCAAAACCAACTGAACTGGATAATTGAATGGTCCAACAATTAAAACTTGTCCATAAGGATCTCTTTTAATAAATGATTTAGCCTTAAAGAGATATAAAGGTGTTTTTGCCCTCTTTAAAGACATATTATTTTTTAAATGTCTAATTTGATAATCCAACTCCTCGTAAACGACAGCTAATTCTGTTAAAAAGGCCTCAGTATTTGCTTTATGTAAATCACTATAAAGGGCATTCATTAATTCCTGTTCATTTTCTTTAATGATTCTTTTTAATCGTAGCAGATGTCTTCTTCTAAAATGATAGTTTTCTGTTTGGTTTGTTTTAAAAAAGATTCTTTGTTGCTTAAACAACTCTCTAATTTCTTGCATGTTACCACCTCATCATAAGTATACTAATTCTTTTATAATTGGAGTGCCAATTTCTTTTAAAAAACACAAAAAAAGTGTATAATTAGATTAGGTGATAGCATGAAGAAAAACTTGATAATTTTCATATTGTTTTTTTTATTTAGTTTTACATCAGTTATTAAAGCTGACACTTTTAATTATCAAGAATATTATCAACAATTAAAGATAACTACTAATATTACAATTGATAAAGAAATGTCGCGTTTCAATGAAATGATAAAAAATAATAGTACTACTTTTTCTAATGATTTTCTAGAAGACTTTAAGACTAATTCAATAAGTAGTCAAGAATATCAACAACTTTATGATGAAATAACTTTTTATCAATTAAGACTAAATAATTTTAGTGAGATACAATTAAAAAAAGAACTTGATGTTTATCAACAACAACTTAAAAGAAACTATCTTTTAGTTAATGAGTTCAATAAGATGCTCGATTCTTATTTAAAATATAAGTCTAACGATAATTATGGTAACTTTGTTCAAATTCAGTATATTGTTAATGATTTTTGTCTTAGAAATAAACTTAAACCAAATAAAGTAATTGATACTATTGAGGGTAAAAAGATTAAACTTGCCTATTTAACATTTGATGATGGTCCATCGCCTAAAACTAATGATATTATTAAAGTGTTAAATAAACATCAGGTTAAAGGGACTTTCTTTTTAGTGGGACGTGAAGTAGATAAAGCTAGAAACGCCAAAACAATTGAAAATCTCCTTAACAATAAACAAATTATTGGTATGCATGGTTATTCACATATTTATAAGAAAACAATTAAAAGAAGTCAATTTGAAAAAGAATTACAAAAAACCAAACAAATTTTAAAGAATGATTTTAATTATACCACTAACCTTGTTCGCATTCCTTATGGATCAACAATTTTAAAGAAAAAAGATTTAGATTACTATACTAAAAAACAAATTTATTATCTTTGGGATTGGAACGTTGATTCAAATGACTGGAGAACAAAGAAAAATAGTAATAAAGTAGGCAAAAGTATTAATAAACAAATCGATAAAATTAAAGGAAAAGATGATATTGTAGTTTTATATCACGAATATTCTAGTACTATTCATTCTTTAGATAAGACAATAACTAAATTAAAAAAACAGGATTACCGTATCGTTAATATGGTTCCTGAATATTTCTATAGTAATTATTTTGATAAACCAAAAAAATAATGGAGTTATTTAAACTCCATTTTCATTTCTTGATAATTATTTTCTTTATTTAAATAGCGTGATAATACGTAAAAGTAATCACTTAAACGATTAACTAATGGTAAGATATTTTTATTAATATCTTCTTTTAGACTTAATGTTACAATCTTTCTTTCAGCTCTTCTAATAATAGTACGAGCAATATTAGCTTCACATGAAGCTGGATGGCCTGCTGGATAGATAAATGATGTTAGTGGCTCATTTTCCTCTTCAATATAATCAATATATTCTTCTATTTTTAAAGCATCTTCATTAGTGATTGCATAAGGAATTGTTTGTTTTGGATTCGCTAAATCTTGACCAATTAAAAAGAATAGTTTCATAATATGAGTTACTTGTTCAATAATAACCTCATCCTTCAAATAATAAAATGCTAAACCAATATGCGCTAAAGCCTCATCAGTTGTTCCATAACAATCAATACGTAAACTTGATTTAGAAATGCGATCACCAATCACTCCTGTTGTTTGTTTATCTCCTGTTTTTGTATACACTTTCATTTCTTTCACCTCACTTTTAAATTATAACCTATTGTAATATCTATTTCAAATTAGTTATAATAGTAACAGGTGATAAAAATGTTTTTAAAAGTTTTAGTAGATAACAATACAATTATTGATGATTATGCACTTGGTGAACCAGGTTTAGCATTTTATTTAGAAATTGATAACAAAAGAATTCTATTTGATACTGGTTATTCAGATATTATTATTAATAATGCTTTACATTATAATATTGATTTAAATAATCTTGATTATATTATTCTTTCACATGGTCATAATGATCATAGTCGTGGTTTACAGTACTTAATTGATACATATGATTTTAAAAAGACAACACTTCTAGCACATCCTCATGTTTTTGATGAGAAAAAAGAAGCAAGTTTAGAAATAGGTAATCCCCTATCATATGAAATACTAAAAGACAAAATGAATATTGTTTTAACTGATTTACCTTATAAAATAAGTGATAATCTTTATTTTCTTGGTGAAATTAAACGTTATAACAATTTTGAAAATCAAGAACCAATTGGACAAACTAAATATAATAGCACTATTATTGATGATTATCTTTATGATGATAGTGCCCTTGCTTATTGCGAAAACAAACAATTAACAATTATTACCGGTTGTTCGCATAGCGGTATTACCAATATTTGTGAGCATGCTAAAGAGGTTACTCAATGTCAAGAAATTAAAACTATTATTGGTGGTTTTCATCTTTTTGAGGATAATGAACAATTAACAAAAACAATTAATTATTTCATTTCTAACAAGATTACTAATCTTTATCCATGTCATTGTGTTTCCTTTGTTGCTAAAGCAAAAATCAATAATCACATCCCAATTACTGAAGTTGGGGTTGGTTTTGAATTAAAAGAATAAATTAGAAATATTCATTCTCTTTAAAACTAAAGTAGCTTGCTTTACCAATAATAATGTGATCCAGTAAAGGAATTGCTAATAAATCACCAATTTCCTTTAACATCATAGTAACATCAATGTCATTTTGTGATGGTTGCGGATCACCAGAAGGATGATTATGAAGGCAGATAAAAGAAGAAGCACTATTAATAATAACCTGCTTAAACACCTCTCGTGGATGGACAAGTGATTGAGAAAGAGTACCTACAAAAATAGTACGCTCATTGATAATTGCATTTTTAGCATTTAAAGAAACAATTACAAAATGTTCCTGTTGAACAAACTCAAATTGTTTTTGATAAAGATTATAAAGAATTAAAGGGTTATTAGCATAAATAAATTTATTAATTGCCACCTTATTTATTCTTTTACTTAGTTGAGCGATTGCTAAAAGCTCTAGTGCTTTAATTTCACCAATACCATCAATTAAAGTTAACTGATTTAATGAAACCTTACTTAAATTGGAAAGACAGCCAATTTCACTAATAATGCGATTCGCTAGTGAAATAACACTGTCTTTTTTTGTTCCTGTTCGTAATATTATCGCAAGTAATTCTACATCATCTAAGGAATCAATTCCATTATTTAAAGCTTTTTCACGTGGCTTAATGCGGGTTGGCAAATATTTCATTTTCATAATAATACACCAATATATGATATTAGAAAAAAAGGAAACATTCTTATTGTTTGTTGCTTTTTTACTAACGCATAGCTTAAAGCAAGCAACGAAGAAACTAAGAGCCAAGTAACAACATCAAACAAGGGAAAAATCAGTAAAAAGAGAAAGATTAGCTTAATATCAGCACCGCCAATATAGTCTTCTATTTTATGATAAAAGATGATTACTAAAATAAAAAAAATGATTGTAAAATTAAGTTTTATAAAAAAAAGAAGTGGAAGATATAAGTAATCAGCAACCAGTCCCTGGCGATAATCTTGAAAGGCCATGGGCAATAAAAAAAATAAGATAAGTAATTTAATTATCATCACCTCATCTTATTTTTTATAACTTAGTTAATTTATCCTATTAAAATTTAATTTTACTTTTAAATTTATCAAAGATTGAAGAACCATCTTTATTATCATGCTCTTGTAATTTCTTAAACAAATCCTTTTCCTCTTTTGATAATTTTGTTGGTGTTACAACATCTGTAATTACATATTGATGTCCATAACCTTTCGTTCTGATATCTTTAATTCCTTTATTTTTTAATCTAAATTTTGTTTTAGCTTGCGTTCCCTCCGGAATGTTTAATTCAACATCACCATGAACTGTTGGTACATCAACTTTACAACCTAGAGCTGCATCACTAAACGAGATTGGAATTGTTAAGTAAACATCATTACCATCTCTTGTAAAATAATCATGTTTCTTTATGTTTATTTCAACATATAGATCACCATATGGTCCGCCATTACGTCCACGTTCACCTTTTCCAGAAACTCTTAGCTGTTGTCCTGTATTAATACCTGCTGGAACTTTAAGATCAACTTTAATTTTTTTATTGATACTTCCAGCTCCATGACATTTATGACATTTATTTTCAATAATCTTACCTGTTCCATGACATGTTGGACAAACTTTTTGTTGCATCATTGTTCCAAAAGCTGTTCTAACTTGTTCATTGACAACTCCGGTACCACCACATGTTGAACAAGTGCTAATATCACTACTGCTTTCAGCACCACTACCGTGACAATGATCACATTCTTCATCATATGATATTGATATTTCTTTTTCAACACCATGAGCTGCTTCCATAAAACTAATCGTTAAAACTAGAAATTTATCATCACCCTGAATTGGGGCATTAGCTCTTGATTGTCTTGAGCCAAAGCCACCTCCAAAGAATGATCCAAAAATATCAGAAAGATCATCAAAGCCACCAAAACCACTGAAGCCTCCAGCTTGTCCATTTTGATCAAAAGCTGAATGACCAAATTGATCATAAGTAGCTTTTTTGTTTGGATCTCCTAAGACTTCATAAGCCTCTTGAATCTCTTTAAATTTTTCCTCTGCATCAGGGCTATCATTAGCATCAGGATGATACTTCTTTGCTTGTTTTCGATAAGCCTTTTTTATTTCACTAGCATCAGCATTTTTGCTGACTCCTAGCACTTCATAATAATCTCTTTTTGCCATGAAATCACCCGCTAACTATTATTCTTTCTCTTCAAATTCAGCATCAACAATTTCTTCTTCATCATTTGCTGGTTGTTCTTCTTGAGAAGCTGCTTGTCCTTGTGCATTCATTGAGCTAGCGACTTCTTGCATTACCTTTTCTAATTCATCCATCTTTGTCTTTAATGTATCTAAATCATTATTATTTAATGCTGTTTGTAATTCTTCTTTTAACTTTTCAGCTTCATTCTTTTGATTTTCATCAATACTATCTTTGTTATCTTCTAATGTTTTTTCAATTTGATAAATCATTTGCTCAGCTTTATTTTTTGTTTCTATTTCTTCTTTTTTCTTTTCATCTTCTTCTTTATGTGCTTCAGCATCCTTAACCATTTGTTCAATTTCTTCCTCAGATAAACCATCATTTGAAGTAATTGTAATAGATTGTTCCTTATTGTTAGCTAAGTTTTTAGCAGTTACTGAAACAATACCATTAACATCAATTGAGAAAGTAACTTCAATTTGTGGCTCACCACGACGAGCAGGAGCAATATCAGCTAATTGGAAACGACCTAAAGTTTTATTATCTTTAGCCATTTGTCTTTCACCTTGTAAAACATGAATGTCTACTGCTGGCTGATTATCAGCTGCCGTTGAGAATATTTGTGATTTTGAAGTTGGAATTGTCGTATTACGATCAATTAATTTTGTCATAACCTCTCCCATTGTTTCAATACCTAAACTTAATGGTGTAACATCAAGTAATAGAACATCTTTAACATCTCCAGCTAAAACACCAGCTTGAATTGCAGCACCCATTGCTACTACCTCATCAGGGTTAACAGATTTATTTGGTTCTTTACCTAATTGTTTTGTTACTGCCTCTTGGACAGCAGGAATTCTTGTTGAACCACCAACTAACAATACTTGATGAATATCATTTTTTGTTAGTTCAGCATCTTTTAGAGCTTGTTTAACTGGTCCCATTGTTTTTTCAACTAAATCAGCTGTTAATTCATTAAACTTTGCTCTTGTTAAAGAGATTTCCATATGTTGTGGCCCTGCATCTGTAGCCGTAATAAATGGTAATGAAATTTGTGTTTGTGCCATTCCAGATAAATCTTTTTTTGCTTTTTCAGCTGCTTCTTTTAAACGTTGCATAGCTGCTTTATCTTTACTTAAATCAACACCCACATCTTTTTTAAATTCAGTAATTAAATATTCCACAATACGATCATCAAAATCATCGCCACCTAAATGATTATCTCCTGAAGTAGCTAAAACTTCAAATGTTCCATCAGCTAACTCAAGAATTGAAACATCAAATGTTCCACCACCTAAATCAAAAACAAGTACTTTTTGTTCTTTATCTGTTTTATCAATACCATATGCTAATGCTGCTGCTGTTGGCTCATTAATAATACGCTCTACTTCTAAACCGGCAATTTTACCTGCATCTTTAGTTGCTTGACGTTGAGCATCATTAAAATATGCTGGTACAGTAATAACTGCTTTATCAACCTTTTCTGACAAATATTCCTCAGCATACCCTTTTAAAGTTTGTAAAATAAAAGCTGAAATTTCTTGAGGAGTATATTCTTTACCTTCAACATTCACTTTATGATTTGTTCCCATTTCTCTTTTTATTGAAGATATTGTATCTTTATTAGTAGCTGCTTGTCTTTTAGCTGCCTCACCAACAATTCTTTCACCATTCTTAAATGAAACAACAGATGGTGTAGTTCTATTTCCTTCTGGATTTGGAATAACCTTAGCTTCTCCACCTTCCATAATACTAATACATGAGTTTGTAGTTCCTAAATCTATACCTATAATTTTTGACATCTTACATCTATCCTTTCTTACTCGTTAACTTTAACCATTGCTGGTCTAATTACTCTATTTCTAAATATATAACCTTTTGCGACTTCCTCAACAATAATATTCGAAGCATAATTATCATCTTTTACTTGAGCGATAGCTTCATGATAGTTTGGATCAAATTCTTTGCCCACACTTTCAATTTGCGATACTCCTTCATTTTCCAAAGCTAAGTATAATTGATCATAGACCATTTTAAACCCCTTTAAAAAATTATTTAAGTTTTCATCAGCAACTTGCACCATCAAGGCTCTTTCAAAATTATCTAAAGCGGGTAATATTTCCTCAACTATCTTTGATATTTTATTAATGACTAAGTTCTCTGAATCAATTTTAGCACGCTTAATCATATTTTGAGCATCCGCATAAGCTACATAATATTTATTTTCTAAGTCTTTATTTATTTCTTTTAATTCATTAATATCTTGCTGCAGTTTTTCTACCTCGCTAAGTTCTTCTACAACATCTTCCACCAATTCTTCCTCTACTAATTCCTCTTCTACTACTTCATCCTTTATCTTTTTCTTACTCACTCTTTTTCACCTCTTTTTTCATCAAATAATTGCGTTATTTTATCGGATGCATAATCTAATAAACGAATTACTTTGTCATAATTCATTCTCGTTGGTCCAATAATAGCAATTACTCCTTTTTCATCATCAGAAACCTGATAATTTGAAGTTACAATTGTAACATCATCATCAATAAAGTATTCATTTTCATGACCAATAATTACTTTATTTCCATCAATGTTTTTAGCAAGTGTTTCAAAGAAATCATAGTCTTCAATAACATTTACTAAAGAACGAATCTTTTCAATATCATCAAAATCAGGTTGATTGATAATATTATTTCTACCACCAACATACACATGGTCAGAGGCAAATTTAATAAAAGCATTTACAAAAGCATCTAAAAGATTCTCATAGTTTGATACATGTTTTCCTAATTCATCTTTAATTTCATCATCAATTTTTTTAACAACATCTCCTAGTTTTGTTCCGACTAGCATTTTGTTTAAAACATTTACACATTTCTTTAATTCGTTTAGATCAATATCATTTTCTATATTGAATATTTTTGATTCAACTTTACCTGAGCTGGTAACAATTACAATAACTACCGAAGTTGTTGAAACAGGAATAATTTCAACTTTAGATAAAACCTCATCTTTACTTTCTGCTCCTAAAGCTATCGAAGTATAATTAGTCATTGAAGCAATCAAATCACATGTTTGTTTGACAATTTCCTCAATTTCTAATTTACGATTATTAAAAAGTTCTTCTAATTTTTCTTTAAGTCCTGCATCGATATCCTGATCATCAATCAAATAATCAACATAGTAACGATATCCTTGATTAGAAGGAATACGTCCTGATGAAGTATGAGTCTTCTCTAATAATCCTAAAGTTTCTAAAGTTGCCATTTCGTTTCTAATTGTCGCGCTAGAATATGGTAGTTCATGATTAGCTTTTAATGTTTTAGAACCAACTGGCATCGCATCATTAATAAAGTCATCAATAATTACTTTTAAAATATCAATCTGACGAGATGTTAACATGGTATCACCCCTTTTAGCACTCTATCTATCTCAATGCTAATACGATTATACAATACCGTTTTAGCAATGTCAATAAGTGAGTGCTAGTATACACATTATATTAATATCTTTTTTTAAACACTTAAATATGATAAAATAAGCATGGTGATATTGATGAAATATTATGTTTATAATCCCTTAACAAGAAATCAAACAGGAAAAGAAGCCATTAAAAAATTAAATAAAAATGATATTTATGATTGTACTAATAAAAATGAAATGAAAGAACTAGAAAAGTTATTACAAAAAGACGATATAATTTATGTTATTGGTGGCGATGGCACAATACATTATTTAATCAATAATTATAACTTCCTTTTTAAGCATAAAATTCTTTTTTATAAAAATGGTAGTGGTAATGATTTTCATCGTTCCCTAAAAGATAGTAACGCTTACTACTATACAATCAATAATAAGTATAGTTTTATTAATAGTTTTGGACTTGGCTTTGATGCCTTAGTTTGTAAAAAGGTTAACCAAGAAAAAAATAAAACTAAATTATCATATTTAAAGCAATGTTATTTGTCATTAAAAGAATACCAACCAATTAACATTGATATTCATTATCATAACAAATGGCATCATTACAAGAATGTTTGGCTTTGTTCATTACAAAATGGTAAATATTTTGGTGGTGGCATTAATATTGCTAGAAATGCTGATGTCGCTAATGAGAAAATAGATTTATGTATTGGACACAATCTAAGTACTTTAAAAGTCTTAATATTACTATTATTTGTGAAATTAGGTTTAACACATTTATTTAGTAATTATTTCTTCACAGTAAAAGTAAGTGACTTAATAATCAAAAATCAAGACTCACTACTATGTCAATTTGATGGTGATACTTTTACTATTAATAATGATTTAGAAATAACTAATTGCCAAAAAATAAAAATAAATAAAGTAAATTCATTAGAAAATAATGATTAGTTTATGTTTATCATTGTTTATTTTCATAAAATATACTATAATTGATTAGGAATTTAAAAAAGGAGCTGAAAAAATGGCAAAAAAGAACGAGGAAGAAATTGTAAAAGAAGATATGAAGGAAGAAACAAAAAGCAAAGCAAAGAAAGCTAGTAAAACAACTACTAAAAAGACTAGTTCAGCTAAGACTGGTGAAAAGAAAGCTAGTTCAACAAAAGCCGCTACTAAAAAAACAAGCACAAAAAAAGCAGCTGATAAAAAGACTACTACTGCTAAGAAAACTAAAGATGATAAAGATGCAATCGTAGCTGAAGAAAAGAAAACTCCTACAAAAGCTGATAAAAAAGCTGAAGTAGCTGAAGAAAAGAAAGAATTAGTTAAAGATAATGAAGAAATCAAAGCAGAAAAGCCAGTTGCAATGAACACTGAAACTAAAGAGACCGTTGAATTAGATAGTAATAATAAAGAAAAAACTAATCAATTATTTATTTGGTTTGGATTACTAGCAGTTGTTATTGCTGCAATGTTTGGTGTTAATCATTTTTTCCCAAATGATTATCAATCACAAAGTTCAACACTAGATCAACAAGTTGATATGATGATGATGGGTGTTCAAATTGATGTCTCAGATGAAGAAAAAGATGGCACAGTTGCCAAAGGTGACATCATTGTTATTGACTATGTTGGTACAATGGATGGCAAAGAATTTGATGGTGGTTCGCAAACTGGAGCTCGTTCAAAAGTCGGTGAAGGTTTATTTATTGATGGTTTTGAAGATTCAATTATCGGTAGTAAAAAAGGTGATACAGTAACCTCAGAAATTACTTTCCCAACTGATTATGCTTATACTGAATATCAAGGAAAAAAAGCGACTTTTAAAATAACTATTAAAAATGTTTACAAAGCGGCCGAGATTAATGATGCAACTGTTGAAAAATATGTTAATCAATTAGTAGAAAGTGGTACTACTAGTGTGCAAGGCATTAAAACTGAAAAAGAATTAAGAGCATTCTTTAGTGAGTATATTCAATCGCAACAAGAACAGCAAAATGCTTATACCACTGAAGAATCACAATAATAATCAAGAAAATTAGTAACTAGTTACTAATTTTTTTATATCACGAATTATTATAAGTTGCTACTATTCAGTTCTTTTAACACTAAAAGCATAATAATTAACGACACCATAAGGACGCTGTTTTAAATAGCGCTTTCTTATTACCATACCATTTCTAATTGCAACATTCATTGATGGTATGTTAGTATCTCTGATTAATGAATATATTTCATCAAAACCAAAATAATTAAAGCCATACTCTTTTAAAGCCTGCACTGCTTCAATTGCATAGCCTTGTTTCCAATAGTCTTTATTGAATAAATAACCTAATTCAATAATCTTCTTATCATCCAAATACCTAGTTGAAAGACCGGCTTGTCCAATCACCTTGCCATTTTCTTTTAACACAACAGCTAAAAGACCATGCTTATCTCTTTTGTATCTCACAAATAATTTTTCAAGCCACTCTTTAGTTTCCTCATCACTCAAGCCACCATTATAAGCATACATAGTTTCATCATTTTGAATAATCTCAGCAATTGCATCATAATCAGCCCAACTTATTTCTCTTAGAAACAAACGTTTGGTTTCAATAAGATATTTCATTAAAATCACTTCCTTATTATTAGTTTTATTATACCATTTATCTTTGAGAGTAAAATAACAATATTACTTTAATATAATAAAAAAGATGGTAATAACCACCTTTAATTAGTCCTCAGTAAATAATAAACTACCTATTCTTAACATATTAGCTCCATTTTTTAAGGCAATAATATAATCTGTTGACATTCCCATTGAAAGATATTTGAAATTATTATTATATTTATCATACCACTCTTTTGCCTTTGCAAATACCTCATTAACAATTAGCTCATCTGCAACTAATGGAGCCATACACATTAAACCAACAACTTCAATATAAGGTAACTCTTGAGCATATTTTAATGCTTCTTGAAGCTCCTCTTCATTAAAGCCTTGCTTACTCTCCTCATTGCTTGTACTAATTTGTAATAAAATTTCAATAACTTTATTATTCTTTTGTGCTGCCTTATTTATTTCTGACATCAACTTTAAATCAGCTACTGAATGAATTAAACTAGCACGATTAATTACATATTTAATCTTGTTAGTTTGTAATCTTCCAATCATATGCCATGTAACATCTTCATTAATTTCATCATACTTATCACGTAATTCCTGAGGTCTATTCTCACCTAAGTTAGTAATACCTAATGATATCAGTTGTTCAATTTTAGCAACTGGCTGTGTCTTAGTAACACCTACTATTGTGACTTTATCAACTTGTTTGTATTGTTCAATATCTTTAAGAACTTGTTCTAACTCTTTTTTCATTTTGATCCACTCCTATATGAATTATAGCAAATTATTTAATCATTTGCATTAAATAAATGATAAGCGTATGATATAAATGAGGTGATTTCATGAAAGATAAACTAATTTTTTTTGATATTGATGGTACAATCATTGATCATTATAAAAAAGAAATACCTAGAACAACCATCACTGCATTAAAACGATTACAAGCTAATAATCATAAAATAGTCATCGCTTCAGGAAAAGGTCCTGTTTTTATTGAAAATCTTTTTAACGAGATTAAAATTGATACTTATATTGCCTTGAATGGTAATTATGTTGTTTATAATAACAAAGTAATTTATAAAGAATACTTACCTGAAAATGAAGTAAAAGCTTTTTGTGATTATTGTCTAAATAATAATATTGCCTTTGTAGTATCAGATGAATATAGTACTAAAACTTTATATAAAAACGATGCTCGTGTTCAAGAATATTATGATGAGTTTACAACACCATATCCAAAAGTAATTAATGAAATTAATGATTATTCAATTTATATGCAAATGAGTGTTATGATTGCTCAAGAAGATGAAAAACATTTGATCTCACTATTTCCAAAACTAACCTTTGTAAGAATGTCTGAGTTTGGAATGAATGTTATCCCTAAAAATGGTATGAAAGAAAAAGGAGTTATCCAGATTTTAGAACATAGTCACTACCAAAAAGAGGATACAATTGCTTTTGGTGATGGATTAAATGATATAAGTATGTTTAAACTAGTTAATACTAGTGTTGCTATGGGAAATGCAAATCAAAAAACTAAAGATAATGCTACTTTGATTACTGATCATATTTCTAATGATGGTCTTTATAAGGTTTGTAAAAAGCTGAACTTGTTCTAAGCTTATTTAGAGATTATCATCACCTACTCTAACCTTGATTTCATTTTTTATTAATAACGAAGTAAGAACGCCAGGCTTACTTATTTTTCTATTTGAAAAGGTGCCATCATAAATATAATTAACACCACATGAAGGACTATTATCTTTTAAAATAACTTCTTTGATATTATTATCAAGAATTTGTTTTAATATGATTTGAGCACCTGCAATAAAAGCCTGAGAATAATCTTGTCCATCTTTATTGATAACTTTAATTTGTTGTTTAACTAAGTCATCATAGGCATTAGTTTTTATTTTACCAACTATTTCCATTGGTTGTCTTGGAATTGATAAACCTGCACTAACTTCTGGACAGATTAAAAGAAAAGTTTCTTTATCAGCTTCATATTCTTTATTAAGGTAACTTGTTTTATTATAACGACAATTAACTCCTGCTAAACAAGCTGAAATTGCTTTCTTCATTGTTTTCACATCCTTTTTTATATTATAAATTATTTTTGTACTTTTTGTATCCTAAAAGCAAATTTTTGTACTGTGTTTAGCTGAGATGTTATAATATTAACGAAAGGAATGATAGTATGTCAGTAATTCAATTAAATGATAATAATTTTAATGAAGAAATAGCTCATGGTATTACAATGGTTGATTTTTATGCCGACTGGTGTGGTCCATGTAAAATGTTTTCACCAGTTATTGAAGAGTTTTCTCAAGATTCTACTATTAAAGTAGGTAAACTTAATGTTGATCAAGCACAACAAACAGCTATGAAATACAATGTTATGTCAATTCCAACCGTTATCATTTTTAAAGATGGACAGCCTGTTAAAACACAAGTTGGTTTTGTCCCAAAAGAACAATTAGAAGCAATG
>JAJDGJ010000071.1 GCA_030265585.1 Erysipelotrichaceae bacterium OttesenSCG-928-M19
AAAGATGAAAATACCATATGGAAGACAAGAAATATTAGATGAAGATATTGAAGCAGTAATTAGTACCTTAAAAGCAGAGTTAATAACGCAAGGTCCAATGGTTGAAGAGTTTGAAGAAAGTATAGCGAGATATCACAATGTTAAACATGCAATCGCTTTCTCTAATGGAACAACAGCATTACACGCTGCATACTATGCTCTAGGTGTTAGAGAAGGTGATGAAATTATATCACCTGCTATGACTTTTGTTGCAAGTAGTAATGGTGGTGTATATTGTGGGGCAACACCAGTTTTAGTAGATATTGATTTAGAGACAAATTGTATTGATATTAACCAAATTGAAGCGGCAATTACTGATAAGACGAAGACAATTTGTGCAGTATCATTAGCTGGTTATCCAGTAGACTTAAAAAAAGTTAGAGAAATTGCTGACAAACATAATTTACATGTTATTCATGATGGAGCTCATGCAATTGGAGCACGTCGTGAGGGTAGTTTTAATTTAGATAACGCTGATTTTACAATGTTCTCATTCCATCCCGTTAAACACATCACAACAGGAGAAGGTGGGATGCTACTAACAAATAGCGATATGTTCGCAAAAAATGCGAGATTATTTAGAACTCATGGTATTACAAAAGTTAAGGAAGAGATGAATATTTATGAGGGTCCTTGGTCATATGAAATGATTGACGAAGGGAATAATTATCGATTAAATGACTTTCAATGTGCTTTAGGATACTCACAATTCAAAAGAATTGAAAAAAATTTAAAGAGAAGAAATTTAATTGCTAAAAGATACAATGAAGCTTTTTCTCAGTGTGCAGATATAATTATTCCTCCACATTTTGATTTATCTAATTTTAGTGAAACAACTGATGTAAAAACAATTGCAAATCTTAATTCATATCATTTATACACTTTGCGTCTAAAGGATAACTCACAAAGATTAGATTTTTATAACTATTTAAAAGAAAATGGTATTTTTGCGCAGATACACTATATTCCGATTAGTTGGTTTAAGTTTTATCAAGATAATTATGGTTATAAGAAAACAGACTTTAAAAATGCTAATGAGTATTACGAAAGTGAAGTTAGTTTGCCAATGTATCATGCTTTAACTGATGAAGAACAAGAGTATGTAATTAAAGTAGTTTTAGATTATTTTAAATAAAAGAAGGTGATTATTATTAAGGCAATAGTTATTGGAGCAACCAATGATATTCTATATGGTTGTAAGCTTTTAAAGGAACATAATATTGACTATTATATAGTTGATGGAGCACAAGATGCACCTGGATTTAAATATGGAAATAATCATGCTGTTATTGATATTTCTAATGAAAAAGAAGTAATTAAATATGCTACAGAAAACAATATTAATTTTGTTTTACCGGTACCTATTGGCCGTTATATCACAACATGGGCAGCAGTTAATGAAAAGCTTGGTTTAAAAGGATTGAGTAGCCAAGCTGCTTTACTTTGTACTGATAAATGGCTATTTCATAAAACATTAAATGATAACGGATTACGAAATGCTAATGCTTTTTTAATTAATAAGGATTTTAATTTAACTCAATTAGATAAGATCAAGTTGCCGCAAATATTAAAGCCTAGATTTGGTTCAGGTAGTAGAGGGGTTGTTCAAATTGACAACATTGAAAAATTATATGAATGCATAAGTAATGTTATTGAAGAGAATGAAGATTATATTTTAGAAGATGCGATACCAGGAGTTGAATTTGGTGTTGATGCTATGATTTTGGATGGTAATTTTAATTTAGTTTTATTAAGAGAAAAGAAATTGACACCATTACCAAATCGTCAAGCTATTGCTTATTATTCTAAATATGATGAAAATAAATACCATGGTTTGTTAGAAAAAGCCACAAAAAAAGTCAAAGCGATTGTTAAGCAATTAGGGATAAATAATAGTATTATGCATGCTGATTTAATGGTAAATGATAAAGATATTTTTATGATTGAAATTTCAGCAAGGCCATCAGGTCATAATATGCATAATAATTTTACTATTAAGGCAACTGATTATGATATGTTGGATAATTACATTCGCTATCAAATGGGTGAAGATATTACATTTGATGAAATAAAAGTAAAAAATGTCTGTATGCATTATTTTGATTTTGAAAATGTCTTATTTAAAAAAGTTCCAACAGAATCTGAAATTATGGAAATAAAAGGTGTACTTCAATTTAAATGTAATATCAAGGTAAATGATTCTCGAAGAATAATATCACAAGGTAGTGATTTAATTAATGATGGATTTGTAATTATTCAAGCTAATAATAGAGAAGAGTTTGATAAAATTATCAATCAAGTAAAGGCTTGTTTTGAAGTGGAGGCTATATAAAATGAAACATGAAAAATCAATTGAGGCATATGAAAAATATAAGGATTATGTTTTGCCAGTTATAAAATTTGAAACTCCAATTATTGAAAAAGGAGAAGGAATGTATGTTTATGATATTGATGGTAATAAGATAATGGACCTTAATGGTGGACAATTTTGCACT
>JAJDGJ010000070.1 GCA_030265585.1 Erysipelotrichaceae bacterium OttesenSCG-928-M19
TGATTTACTTAATAATAAAATTAGTCCTCAAGAATTAATAACTAGTTCTTTAGAGCATATTAAAGCTGTTAATGATAAGCTTAATGCTGTTAATAGCTATTGTGAGATTACTGATTATAAAATTGCTAGTACTAGTTATTTAGCTGGTATTCCTTTTGCAATGAAAGATTTAGTAGCTACTAAAGATATTCTAACAACTAGTAGTTCAAAAATACTTGAAGATTTTGTACCTGTCTATAATGCAACAATTTATGAAAAATTATTAAAGGCAGAGGCAAAAATGATTGTTAAAACAAACCTTGATGAATTTGGAATGGGTGGTTTAAATATTAATTCAATCTATGGTCGTACTTACAATCCTTATAATATTGAATTAGGAACCGGTGGTTCAAGTGGTGGTAGTGCTGCTTTAGTTGCTGCAGGCTGTATTCCATATGCTATTGGTACTGATACTGGTGATTCAGTTCGTTTACCAGCAGCTCTATGTGGGATTTATGGTTATAAGCCAACTTGGACTTTAATTTCTCGTTATGGGGTTTTCCCTTATGCAAGCAGCTTAGATCATGTTGGTTTCTTAACACGATCTGTTGATGATATTGCAATTTTAATGGAAGAATTAAATGGTCCTGATGAAAATGATACAACTACTTTAATTAATGAAAAAACAACGTTCTTTAAGGATTTAAAAATTAATGATTCAAAGTTAAAAATAGGTTACATAAAAGAATTGATTGACTCTTTTGATAATGAATTGGTGCTAGAACAGTTTAATGAAACGATTTCATATTTAAAATCATTAGGTCATGATGTTATTGAAGTAAATCTTAATCAAGATTTACTAAAATGTAATCGTGGTTGTTATCATGTGATTGCTAATGCTGAAGCGACAAGTGATCTTGCTGATTTAACAGGGATTCCATTTGGTAAAAGAGTACTTAGCAATACAGTTAAAGATGCTATTATTGCAACTCGATCTAATGGTCTTTCAAAATATTCTAAAATTAGGCTTGCTCTTGGTGCAATGAGTTTAAAAGAGGAAAATAAAGCTGAGTATTATCTTAAAGCTAAACAAATAAGAACATTATTTATAAATGAGTTTACAAGATTGTTTAATGAGGTGGATATTTTAGTTAGTCCTGCAAGTAATACTGCAGCTTATAATCCACATCAATCCTTAGAAATGAGTAATGATGCTGCTTTAATTGCACAAAATCATTTATCTTTAAGCAATATTATAGGTGCACCATCAATTACTATTCCTACTCATTTTGATAGTGAGATGTTGCCATATGCTATGTCTTTTATGGCTAAGCCATTCGCTGATCAACTTTTGCTTAATTTTTCAAAACAATTTGAAAATGGTCTTTTAAATAATAATTATTTAGGACTACAAAGTTTCTATAATGTTTATGCAAAGGAGGTCAAATAGGATGAACTTTGAAACAGTAATTGGTATTGAAATTCATTGTGAATTAAAAACAAAAACTAAAATGTTTTCTGGTGCTAAAGTTGGTTTTAATGATCCTGTTAATACTAATATCAATGAAATTGACTTAGGGATGCCAGGTACTTTACCATCATTAAATAAACGTGCTGTTCAACAAGCCTTGAAAGCTTGCCATATTTTTCAGATGAATATTAATCCTTTATTAAAATTTGATCGTAAATGCTATTTTTACCCCGATTTAACAAAAGGTTTTCAAATAACGCAAAATGATTATCCAATTGGAACTAATGGTTATATTACAATAGATATGGATGATTATCAAAAGCGTATTAATATTGATAAAGTTGTAATTGAAGAAGATACGGCAAAGTTAACTCATTATGATGATTATACTTTGATAGACTATAATCGTTGTGGTAATCCTTTAATTGAAATTATTAGTGATGCTTCAATGCGCAGTGCTAAAGAAGCGGCAACTTATGTTAGTACCTTAAGAAATATGTTATTATTTGCGGGCATAAGTGATGCTAAAATGGAAGAAGGGTCTTTACGTTGTGATGTTAATATTTCGCTTCGTCCATTTGGAGCTGAAATTTATGGTACTAAAATAGAAATTAAAAACTTAAATTCTATTTCTAATGTTGAAAGAGCAATCAATTATGAAATTGAGCGTCAAACGAAGATTATTTTAAGTAATGAAAAAGTGGTATCTGAGACTAGAAGATTTGATGAATCTAGTAAAACAACGGTATTAATGCGTAGAAAAGATGGTGTTGTTGATTATCGTTTTCATCGTGAACCTAATATTTTACCAACAAGACTTAATCAAGATTTTATTGAAGCAGTAAAGAAAGAGATTCCTTTAATGCCTGCTGAGTTAATCGACATCTATACTAAAAAATATGGATTAAATATTGTTGATGCTCGTATTTTGACAACTGATCAAGCAATAGCTGCTTATTTTAATGAAGCTTGTCAATATTCTAATAGTTATCAAACAATTTCTAATTGGATTATTTCTGAAATATTATCATATTTAAATAAAAATAACTTAGAGATTACTGAGCAATCATTAAGTCCTAAAGCTTTAGTAACAATGATTGATTATATGGAACAAGGTTTAATTTCTAGTAAACATTTAAAGAAGATTTTTGAAATTGTTAATAACACTAAAAATGATGACAT
>JAJDGJ010000072.1 GCA_030265585.1 Erysipelotrichaceae bacterium OttesenSCG-928-M19
CAGAGGAATTTATCGATCGTTTAAAAAATACTAAAGCAGAAAATTATCGTGAAGAAAGTGTGGCGTTTGTTAAGGATATTATTGCTGAAGTATATGCTTATTGTGCTGGATTTTATATCTCAACACCACTTAAGAAAACTGAATATGTTTGTGATATAATTAAGCATATTAATAGTCTGGAGGGTTATGATGGAACTCAACCTAGATCTTAATGAAATTAAGAGATATTTAAAATATGATACTGACATACTTGATGAAGTGACTCAAAACAATCTTGTAAAAGCTCTGGCTTTAGTTAAGGAAGTTGTTCAACCTAAATATATTAGTCAAAAATATCCTTTAACTATCAAAGATAATGAAGTAATTATTGAACAAACTGTTTTAACATTTAATAGTATTGATTTAAGAAAACACTTACAACAATGTGATGAAGTAGTCTTGTTGGTAGCTACTCTAGGATTAGAATTAGACAAACTAATAAAAAAATTAGAGATTACTGATCTGAGCTTAGCTTATCTTGTTAATGGTGTGGCTATTGAATATCTTGAAAAGTATTTAGATTATCTTCAAGAAAACGAGTTAGCTTTTGCTAAAAATCAAACAGCACGTTATTCAATTGGCTATGGTGATCTGGACTTAAGCTATCAAGAGGCTTTAATTAAAGTATTAGATGCCACTAAAAAAATTGGCGTTAATGTTTTACCTAGTCATTTAATGATACCCTCAAAATCAGTTAGTGCTATTATTGGTTTAAGTCATCATCAAGTAACAAATGATTTAAGGAAATGTCCTAATTGTTTAGCGAGTGGTAAGTGTAGTAATCGTTGTATTGGAAAGGATGAGTGAGATGAAAATATTAGAGTATTTAGAAGCTAATTATTTAATATTTGATGGCGCAATGGGTTCTCTTTTACAACAAGGTGGACTTAAGGCAGGTGAATTACCTGAACTATTAAATGTTACAAAACCAGAATTAATTCAGGATATTCATTATCATTACTATAAAAATGGTGCAAATGTTGTTTTAACTAATACTTTTGGGGCTAATCCATTAAAGTATGCAGGGCAAGACTATCCTTTAGAAATGGTTATTGCACAAGCGATAGAAAATGCAAAAGTTGCTAGAGAAAGAATTGATAAACAAGCTTTTATAGCTTATGATATTGGTCCTTTAGGACAATTGCTAGAGCCTTCAGGAACACTTACTTTTGATGAAGCTTATCAATGCTTTGAAAGAATTGTTGTTGAAGCTATTAAGCATGATATTGATGCTTTTGTTGTTGAAACTATTTCTGATTTAATGGAAGCAAAAGCCGCAATTTTAGCGATTAAGGAGCATAGTGAGTTACCGATTTTTGTGACGTTAACATTCGAGAAAAATCAAAGAACCTTAGTAGGAAATGATATTATTAGTATCGTTGCAACTTTGGAGGGCTTAAGAGTAGCAGCTTTGGGCTTGAATTGTGGGTTTGGACCTAAAGAAATGTTGCCCTTAGTGCAAGAGTTTTCTAAATACACATCACTACCTTTGATGGTGCAACCAAATGCCGGGATGCCAACTTTAGAAAAGAGTGAATTGAAGTATGATATTGATGCTTTTCAGTTTTTAGAATATATGAAAGCTATAATAGCTTGTAATGTTCAAATTGTTGGTGGTTGTTGTGGGACTTCATATCAACATATTAACTTATTAAGTGATTATTTAAAGCACGTTCCTTTTAGAAAACCAAGTTTAAAAGAAGAAACGATTGTTTGTAGTGGAGCTAAAGCAGTTGTAGTTGCAAGTGATAAAGTCATTAGAGTTGGAGAAAGGATTAATCCAACAGGTAAAGAAAACCTAAAACAGGCTTTGTTAGCTAAAGATTATAACTATATTATCAAAGAAGCTCTAAAGCAAGAAGAGGAAGGTGCAGATATTTTAGACGTCAATGTGGGGATACCTAAAGTTGATGAGGGAGTGTTGCTAAAAAATAATATCCAACAAATTCAAAGCTATGTAAAAATACCATTACAAATTGATAGTTCATCAGCAACCGCAATTAAAGAAGCACTTCACTATTATAATGGTAAAGCAATTATTAATTCAGTCAATGGCAAAGATGAAAGTTTAGCAACTGTTTTACCACTAGTAGCTAAGTATGGTGGTGTCATCATTGGACTCTGTCTTGATGAGAATGGCTTAGCGACAACTGCAGCTGCTAAATTAAAGATTGCTCGAAAAATTGTTACTCAAGCAAAAGCATATGGTATAAGTAACAAGGATATCTTGATAGATACCCTAACCTTAACAGCGTCTGCTCAACAGGCAGATGTTAAAGCAACACTAGAAGCAATTACTTTAATAAAAGAAGAATTGCATGTCAAAACAATATTAGGTGCTTCTAATGTTTCATTTGGTCTACCATATCGTGAAGTTCTAAACGCTTCATTTTTAAGTATGGCAATTTATGCGGGCTTAGATGCTTGTATTATAAATACAGGTA
>JAJDGJ010000073.1 GCA_030265585.1 Erysipelotrichaceae bacterium OttesenSCG-928-M19
ACAAAAGTGGCTGTTGATGAAAATGAAGATGAAAAAGCATCACCAGGAGAAACAATAACATATACAATTACAGCAAGTAATACAGGAACTGCAAATGCTAATAATGTAGAAATTAAAGATGACATGGCAACTTTAATACCTTACATTGAAAATGGTGCTAATCCAGAAAATATCGAAGTTCAAATTACTTCAAATAAAGATACTGAAAAGAATGGCGCTAAAACATTAGCTGATTTAATTGCTGGATTAACTTATACATTAGTTGGTTCAGAAACTGTTACAATTGAGTTTACAGTAACTGTACTTGAAGATTTAGATGTTTCAGAAGTTACAGCTATTAGTAATAAAGCAACTGTTGGTGATACAACTCCAGAAGTTATCTTACCAACTGGAAAAGCAGATTTAAGTGCAACTAAGGATGTGGCAGATGAGAATGGCGATGGTAAAGCATCACCATCAGAAACATTAAGTTATACTATTACAACTACTAATAGCGGAACTGTAGTTGCAGAAGATACTGTAATTAAAGATACATTAGATAGTGTTATTCCATATATTGAAAATGGTACTGCACTTAATAACATTACAGTTAACGTAGAAAGTTCAATAGATGGTAAATTAGCAGACGCTACATTACAAGATTTAGTAGGTGGTTTAACATATGATATTGCTGCAACTGAAGTAATTACAATTACATTTGATGTAGTATTATCAGCAGACTTAGATGTTGAAACAGTAACTAAGATTTCAAATATTGCTACATTCAATGGAGAAGAAGTAGAAAAAGAAATCCCAACTGGAAAACCATCTGTAGGTGGTACAAAAACTGTAGTTGAAGCTAACGATGATAAAGTTGCTTCACCAGGAGAAGTATTATCGTATACAATCACTTCAGTTAATGCCGGAGATGCAGATGCTAATGATGTACTTGTTAAAGATACTTTAGAAAATGTTATTCCATATATTGAAAATGGTACAGATTTAAGTGCAATTGAATTAATCATTACTGGTTCTGATACAACTAAGAGTGAAGTAACAACTCTAGATAAACTAGTAGCTGGTTTAACATATGACTTAAAACCACAAGAAGAATTAACATTTGAGTTTGAAGTAACATTATTGAAAGATTTAGATGTAACAAAAGTTAAAACAATTTCTAATATCGCTGTTATTGGTGATGTAGAAACAGAAGTTGAAATAGAAACTGGGGAAGCAAATGTAGCTGCTAAGAAAGAAGTTCTTGAAGGAGAAGCTAATAACTTTGCATCACCAGGAGAAGAATTAACTTATATTATCACAGCAAATAATACAGGAGATGCTAGAGCAGAAGGTATTCTAATAAAAGATACATTAGATAATGTTCTACCATATATTAAAGAAGATACAACAGGAAAAGTAACTGTAACAAGCAACTTAGACGAAAGCAAGAATAAAGATATTACACTTGCAGATCTAATTGCGGGATATACAGTTGACTTAGAAGCTAACGAAACAATTGTAGTTGAGTTTACTGTAACAATTTCAAGTACATTGGATGTTATGGAAGTTACTTCAATTGCTAATAAAGCTGTTGTTGGTGATAATACTCCAGAAATAGTAATTCCAACTGGACAAGTTAAGAAATTAAGTGGTATTGTTTATGAAGATACAAACTACGACCATTTATTCAATGATGGAGCAGTTATTAGTGGTGTTAAAGTATACTTAGTTGATTCTGCAACAGATGCAAAAGTTGCTACAGCTACAACGGATGTCAATGGATACTATAGCTTTGATATCAAAGTTGGAGCTAAAGCTAAAACTAGAGCAATTGTTGATGGTAGTGGATCATACTATCTAATGATTGATGAACAAGCAGGATATATGGTATCTGAACAATTAAGAGATACTAGAGATAACTCATCAATTGTTAGTCATACGACACTAAAATCAAATGAACTTGATTTAGCTCCAGTAGATCTAACAAATCATCATATTGGTTTAGCAAAAGACATTGTTGTTAGTGTTGCACCAGACAAACACACAATTAGTGTTAATGGAGAAGCAGTAAGTAATATTAACCTAAATTATGGACAACTACTAAATGTTACAGTTGATAACAAGGCTGTTGAATTTGAAGTAGTAGATGGTGTAATTAACATCAAGGGTGTTGAAGCAGGACAAGGTATTATCTCACTAGAATTTGAAGATAATTATGGTAGAAAAGTGGTAACTAAGACAGTAACTGTTACAGTTGAAGAAACAAAAGCTGTTACACCACCAACACCAGATAAGCCTGCTACTCCAAAAACTGGAATGAATGAATTATATATTTCATTAATAGTTTTAGTAGCTGGTATCTCTTTAGTAGGATTAAGAAGATATCATAGAAACTAAATGATGATACAATCGTTATAAGAGACTTATGATGATTATAATCAAATAACAGAAAGCATGATAGTGTAA
>JAJDGJ010000074.1 GCA_030265585.1 Erysipelotrichaceae bacterium OttesenSCG-928-M19
GTAATTAAAACCCCTTAAGTTAGTAGTAAACTTGAGGGGTTATCTTATCTTTAATCTAAACCGATAACATTATCGGCAGGTAGAGTAAACATCATTTTTGAGTGTTTAGGCCCTAGTTTTTCTTTGATAGCTTCCATGATTGCAATTTTCTGTGATCTTTCAACTAGAATACCAACAACATCTTTTTTCTCTTGAAGTGCTATTCCAAAGAAAGATGCAATATCTTCTCGTCCAAAATGCAAGGAGTGGAAGGCAGTACCTCCAGTTGCACCTGCTTGTCTTGCGGCTTGCATAACATCTTCAACGTGGCCTTCATCAATAATTGTAATAATTAAATCATGTTCAATAGTCTTATTCACTTCTTCTACCTCTCTTTCAAAATCCTCTTGCAGTTTACCTATTAGATTAGTATCGATTCCTAAATTTATGTGGGATACCATTCCCGAAATAGGAATTGAAAAGGCAAAGCCTTTTTCTTTTTTTGGTATAGAAAAATGGTAATTTATTTGATTAAGTAATTCTGGTATTTTATTTTTCAATTTAAATCCCATAATGACACTACGCTCTGGATAACTAAAACCTAAAGCATCAATAATTGGCGCATTGGTTGTCCCTTGAGCTGCAATTACAAATTGACCAGGCATTCTGGTTTTTTTAAGAATTTCAATTACATCACTTTCATTGTGTTCTTCAACAATAATTACTAAAAGATGTAACTCTTTAAGTTTAGCCATCTTTTCATTAATATCTATTTCTTCAATCATTGACTATCCTCCTCAGAAAAATCCTCTAAATCAATTTCAGAATCATTAACTTTACTATTTCTATTATAGATAAATCCCATAATTTGGATGGCGATTAAAGGTGTCATAGCAACCATAGCAATGATACCAAAGGCATCCGTTAAGATATTACCACCAATCGCTTCGCTAGCACCCATAGCAAAGGGTAGCAGAAATGTTGTCGCCATTGGGCCGCTTGCAACACCACCACTATCAAAGGCTATTCCAGTAAATATTTTTGGGACAAAGAAACTTAAGACTAAGGCGATGATATAGCCTGGAATTAAAAACCAATAGATTGAGATACCAGTTAGAACTCGTACCATAGCAAGTCCAACAGATGTTGCAACTCCTAATGATAAGGCCTTATTAATAGCACTCTCAGGTATAGAGCCTTCTGAAATGTCTTCGATTTGTTTGGTTAAAACATGTACTGCGGGTTCTGCAATAACTATATAATACCCTACAAGCATGCCAATTGGAAGTAAAATCCAATTATATGCTGTGGAGGCTAATTCAAAGCCTAGTAAATTACCAACGGGAATGAATCCAACATTAACACCAGTTAGGAATAAAACTAGTCCAATATAAGTATATATGATACCAAAAGCAATTCTAATTAGATTTCTTTTATTGAAATGTCTAAAAAATAATTGGAATAAGATAAAGAAACCAAAAATTGGTAATATCGCCCAAAAAACTTCTGCACTAAATTCTGGAAGAGCATGAATAAATTGGTAAATAACATCACGGGTTGTCGCTAATTCTGGAATGACAACTTGAGCATATGAAGCATCAGCAGGATTATAAATAATACCTAAAATCATCACTGATAAAATCGGACCAATACTACATAAAGCTACTAGACCAAAACTGTCTTCTTGTGAACTTTTATCAGCACGTAAAGAAGCTAGACCAACACCAAAGGCTAAAATAAAGGGAACAGTAATAGGTCCAGTGGTAACACCGCCTGAATCAAATGCTAAGGCAATAAAATTATTAGGTACAAAAAAGGAAACCCCAAAGACAATAGTATAGAAGACAATTAGTAGTTTTGCTAAAGATACTCTAAAAAGAATACGTAATAATGAAATTACTAAAAAAGCACCTACACCAATTGCTACTGTATAAATTAGTGTCATATTTGGGATTGATGAAACTTGCTGAGCTAATACTTTTAAATCTGGCTCGGCAACCGTAATGATAAAGCCCATTAAAAAGACTATAACAATGACTACTGCTATTTTCTTGAATTTTGTAATGTTCGATCCAAGAGCTGTACCCATAGGTGTCATAGCCATTTCAGCTCCTAGTGAAAAGAATCCCATTCCAATGATTAATAGTAGTGAACCTACTAAAA
>JAJDGJ010000075.1 GCA_030265585.1 Erysipelotrichaceae bacterium OttesenSCG-928-M19
GGATAATCAATACTTAATCGTGAAGTAACTTTTACAAAACTTTCATCTTTTTTAGAATGCTCAACATCACGTAGTAAACCTCTTATTCTTGCTGCTAATTCACGTGGTGAAAATGGTTTTGTAACATAATCATTTGCCCCTGCCTCTAGGCCTCTAACAATATCCATTTCATCATCTTTGGCAGTTAAAAGAATTAATCTTATTTTCTTATTAAATTCTCTAACTTTTTGAACAATTTCGATACCACTAATAGTGGGAACCATCCAATCGATAATTGCTAAATCATATTGGTTAGATTTTAATAAATCTAAACCATCTTGACCATCACCACAAACATCAACTTCATGATTATTTTGTGTTAAATCATACTCTAAAATAGTTTGTAATGATTGTTCATCTTCAATAACTAAAATTTTTGCCATTACTATTCCTCCTCTTTTAATCTCTTTAATTATTTATATTTTAACATTTATCAAGAATTTAGCAATAGAATTGTTAAAAAATATTGCTCTACATTAAATACTATGTTATGATAGGTACATAGAAAGGAATTGATCAAATATGGACAAAAAATTTTATAAAACAGACTATAATAAAATGCTCTTTGGAGTGTGTAATGGCTTAGCAGAATACTTTTCGATTGATGTTAGTTTAGTGAGAATTATTTTTGTTTTAGCTACATTTCTTGGTTTTGGAATGACAATAGTCTTATATATCGCTTTAGCAATTATTCTACCAACTAAGATGTACTAATGGATCCACAAATAAAAAAAGGAAGTCTAGAAATGTGCATCTTAATGATGTTGAATCATAAAGACTGTTATGGCTATGAGGTATCTAAAGAGATTGGTGATCTTTTAGAAGTTAAAGAAGGAACCATTTATTTAGTTCTACAAAGATTAGAAAGAACAACATATGTTGATTCATATTTACAAGAAGCACAATCAAATAAAACCAGGAAATATTACCGCTTAACAAATAGCGGTATTGAACGAATGAAACAACTAATTAATGACTACTATGTTATTAATGAAGTGATCGATTATTATATGAATAAACTAGCAAAGGAGAAAAACAATGGATAAAAATGAATATATTGCTCGCTTAGCAAAATGCCTCGATGAATATGAAGTTGTTAATAAATATGATATCCTAGCAGATTATGAACAAATAGTAGATGAAATATTAATTGATAATGATAGTGATTTTAATCAAGTAATTGAAAAACTAGGTTATCCTGAAATTCTCGCCTTGGAAATTGCACAGGAACTAGGCTACTCCACAAAAAAAGAAAACAAGCAATCAAAACGTAGTAAAGATAATGTTTATTCAGCTAAAAGGCAACGTTCAAATATTATTTGGAATATCATTTTAGCTTGTTACTACTTTATGCAATTTTTCTTTACTATTGCCTTAATTAGTATTGTAGGTTTAATCATTTTCTTTGGTTTTAATAGTAATGTCAACATTAGCACTAAAATAGTAAATCAGAAGGTTGAAAACACAATAACAATTTGTAAAGATAAGCAATGTACAAAGTATATTACGTCTTCATTACTTGATGATGACTATGATGATTATCATGATTTCTCAATTCAAAAATGTCAAAATGATAGTTGTCAAAAAGTTGATGATTTTACAAATACTATTAGCTTCCCTATTAGTCTCTTTACTATTATCGCTTTAGGTGTTTTAATTGTTTTAATTTGGTTTAACTATCTTATTGTCTATAAAAATGTTAGAAAAATGATAGATAATAATAACGAATATAATAGGAGACGCGCTTATGAATAAACAAAACTTTTTAGAACAATTAGAAAAACTACTCTTAGAGCATAAAGTTAATAATACCTATAGTATTCTTCGCGATTATTCAAATAAAATTGATGATTTAAGTAATACTCACACTTCATTTGATACTATTATTGAAGAAATTGGTTCTGTTGATGATATTTTAAGCCAATATCTAGATGAACAAAACGATAAAAAAACAACATTAGATGATGATTTCACTGAAAGCGTTGATAGTAATGTTGATGATCAATTTATTTATTCTAGATTTGAAAAGAGAAATCATAAAGCAAATA
>JAJDGJ010000076.1 GCA_030265585.1 Erysipelotrichaceae bacterium OttesenSCG-928-M19
TTAATGAGCAACAAATGTTAGAAAATATTTATTTAACTAACGGAGCTGTTTTTTCAGGACAAGTTCTTAATGCATTAGTTGCAAAGGGTTTATCTCGAGAAGAAGCTTATGATTTAATTCAACCAATTGCATTAAAATCGTATCGTCTACAAGAAGATTTTCATACTTTATTGAGTGCTAATGTGATGATGACAAATCTCTTAACACCTGCTGAATTAGCTAATTGCTTTGATATTAAACATCATTTAAAAGAAGTTGATACAATCTTTAAAAGGGTATTTACTAATTCTAGATATAAATAAAATCATTGATTTAGAGACTAGAAAAATTATTGATCTTCTATTAAATAATAATGCTGATGTTTATCTAGTCGGTGGAGCAGTTCGCGATTATTATTTAAATTATCCAATCAATGATTTAGACTTTGAAATATACAATCTTGATTTTGAGACATTAAAGTATCTCTTAAAAGATTATAATTATTATGCAAATGATACTTTTAAAACAATCAAGCTTGCTAATATTGAATTAGCCCTACCTCGAGTTGAAGAAAAGGTAGGGTTAAATTATCTAGATTATCAACTTACTTTTACAAATGTATCTGTTAAACAAGCAATTAAACGTCGTGACTTTACTATTAATACTTTAATGTATAATTTGAAAGAAACTAAATTATATGATTTTTGTGATGGTCGATATGATTTAGAAAATAAACTTTTAAAAGCAGTGGATTATCAAAAATTTAATGAGGATAGTATTAGAGTTTTAAGACTATTAAAATATCAAAGTAAGCTGGCTTTCAAAATTGATCAAACTACTTATTGTCTGGCCAAGGAAATGGCTTGTAATCTCTGGTACCAACCTCATGAGATGTGTGCTTCATTATTTAGCACAATTATTAATAGTAAACATTTTGATCTTATTCTTTTCTTTGATTTACTAGATAATTTCTTTAATGTAACAGCTTTAAAAAATAATATTAGTACAAGCATTCATCATCCAGAGAAGAGTTTATATAATCATTTGATTGGTGTTTTAAAATGCTTGTTCCTTCACCAAATCAATAATAAGCGTGATTATGAGATTCTTTTTTGGTCATTATTTTTCCATGATTATGGCAAGCTAGATGATAATAACAATCACTGTTTAGCAAGTTTAAAATACTTTGAAAAATATCAGCCTTATCTTCTTCAAAGACATAAAGATATTAGTATGGTAAGACGTTTAATTAATGATCATATGGTTATTAGAGAGTATAGTGAGCAGAACGATAAGGTAAAAATGACTGAATTAAAAAAGGAATATGGTAATCAATTTTATTTACTAGAAATAATTGGCACTTGTGATTATGCTGGTCGAGTATTAGATTTTAATGAGGTTGAATATCAAAAAAGAATTAAATGGTATAATTCTAATATTCTAAGCAAGTATAAGGAGGTAGACAATGGATAAAGTAATTTGCATTGTTGGTCCAACAGGAATCGGTAAAACTAAACTTTCCCTTGCATTAGCTCAAGAATTGGCGAGTGAAATTATTAATGGTGATGCGATTCAAGTTTTTAAGGAAGTCGATATACTTAGTGCTAAGCCAACTCATGAAGAACAAAGTCTAGTTAAACACCATCTCTTAGATTACCTTGAGGTTAGTGAAAATTTAGATGTCGCTCAATTTAAAAGACAAGCAACCTCTATAATTAAGGAATTAAATGTTAAAAACAAAATACCTATTTTAGTTGGTGGGAGTGGTTTATACTTAAAATCATTGCTTTATGATTATAATTTTAATCAAATTGAACAACGTAATGATGCAACGATGCTTAAATATCAAGATTACTCTAATGAAGCATTATATAATCATTTAGTTGCTATCGATGCTAAAGCTGCTAGTATTCTTCATCCAAATAATCGAAAGCGTGTTTTAAGAGCAATTGAAATCTTTGAAAACAATAAGATTACTAAAAGTGAGTTTATCAGTGCTCAAGAACATAAACCAGTCTTTGATGTCTTAATCATTGGTTTAGCAATGCCACGGGAGCAACTTTATGAAAGAATTAATAA
>JAJDGJ010000008.1 GCA_030265585.1 Erysipelotrichaceae bacterium OttesenSCG-928-M19
TAATAAACTAAGAAAAGTAAGTAACGAAAATTTAAAACCAATAGAGTTTACGGACGAAGTTAATGAAAAAATAAAACAGTGGGACTATTTTTCAGATGCTACAACTCAAATTATTAATTTAATCAGCGATCAAGTAGATGTGTTAGCTGCTAGAGATATTGCAATTGAATGGTATAAGTCGTGTATTAAGCTTGGTAAATTGTTTTATGGGGTAAGTGAAACGACAGATCAAATATTCAACAACTTGCAAATGTTAATAGATGATGTTGATATAGCCAACTTTATAGGAATAAAAAGGACATTTATTACTACATTTACAAATGTAGCTAAATACCAAAAAGAGGGTGATGCTAATGTGGTTTAGAAAACCAAGAGGCTCCAATCCATGTAAGTGGTGTCAAGCACATGAAGGACAAAGTGATGATAGTAAAGACATAATGTGGGCGAGACATGATAGTTGTCAATGTATGATAGGATGCTTGAGTAAAGGTGAGTTTTTAGGAAGAATTAAAGGCGGAAAGTATCTATATAAAAAAGATAGTGATTTATTTTCATATAATGTAGACAATGAAATTCAAAAAATAGCATCTTTAAGTGTAGAGTTGCCAAAACCGATTCAATACTATAACAAACAAGTAAAACTTGAACAAGTGTACACAAAATTAATGAAAGAAATAGAGCAAGAAAGTGATTTGAATTTGATAGGATTAGATTATCGATTGAAATCTAAAGAAAGCTTTTTAAGAAAATATAGTAATAACATATTATTTAATGACATTAAGGAAATAAAAGATGTTAATAGATACACTTTGGTTGGGGACTTAAGCAATCTAGGTTCAGAAACAATAAGTATACTACACTCTTTGGAACAAAGAGGATATAATATAAGTGAAGTAAAGAATACTTGGTATAATGGAAGTAGTTATAAAGGAATAAATACTGTTATAAGAGATAAAAACGGGACACCTTTCGAACTACAATTTCACACACAAGAGAGTTTTGAACTAAAAAATGGAAAATTGCATAAATTATATGAACAGCAAAGAATGTTTAAGAAATATAGTAAATCTTGGTGGGTGTACGAAAATAAAATGATAGAATTGTCCTGTTCAATAAAAAACCCTAAAGATATAGAGAAAGTGAAGTGATATCATGGATATTGATAAAATGACTGTAGATGAGTTAAAAAATATCTCAAAAGATGATCTTATTAATTTAAGTGAGGAAGAGTTAGAAAAATACTTAGATAAAATATATCCAACAAGTAAAGAAAGTAAAATAATTGCTAAGAAATATAGATTAAAATTAAAATTTTTTAAAATTCACGACATTAATGTAGTGGGAAAACAAGAAAATGGGATATATTATTTATATAAAGATAATCAATGGGTGGTGGATGAAGACAATATCATCACAGATAGATTAGTTGGATTTGATGAAACCGAACCAGAAGATTCACCTTATAGAATAGGTAACACAGATATGCTAATGAGAATTGATGAAATAACTGAAGATGTTGCAAAAGAATTAATAGACAAGTTAAACAAATAGGTGATATAGTGATATCAAAAAATAGAAAGAATAAAATAAAAAAAGCACTAAACGAATTAACATGTAATATTGAGTTGATTGAGGTATATGATCAATCAATTGCAAAATACGAAGATTTAAAAAAAGAGCAAAATAATCAATTAGAAAATTGGCAGCTAGAAGAACTTATAGAATGGAAAAAAAGGCGATTAGAGTTGTTTAAAAAAACTGATTCTTTACTAGCAGGGATTAATTCATTGACAAACGAAAGTGATATAAAGTTGTACGAGGTTGTAAATGAAAGGTATATAAACAAGAAGAGCATCATTGCAATAGCTCATACAATGTCATTTAGTGAAGACCGAGTAAAACAATTATTAAACGAAGCGTATTATAAACTAGACAACTTTATATTATAGATTACACTTTTATTACACTTTCACTACCCTTTGGGTAGTTTTTTTTATGTGATAATAATTATAATAGGAGGTAAATGTAATGACTAAATTAGAAAAAATGACAAAAGATGAGCTAATTGAGTATGCAAGCAAACTAGAAATTGAAGGTCATTCAAAAATGAATAAAGCCGAATTGATTGAACTTATAAACAGCAACACTAATGAAGAAGTACCAGAATTCAGAAATTATGTAGTTACTGCAAAAAAATTGTATGTTAGAGACGAAAATGGAGAAGTATTAACAGTTATCAAAGAGAATGATTTATTTAAAGGAATTATTGTAGATGATAAAGTAGTTAATGAAGATGGTAATACAGTAGTTGCTAAATTTGTTAAGGAGGTTAAATAATGCCAGGAAATAATGAGAATCAACCAAATGATTTAAATGAAAAAACATTCACTCAGGAGCAAGTTAATTCTTATGTTAAAAGTGCAAAAGAAGAAGTGTCTACAAAATTACTTAGTGAACTGGGGTTTAAAGATATTGATGATGCTAAAGATTTTATAGCAGGATCATCAAAAAAAGATGAGAAACTTACAACAGTTCAATCTGAATTAGAAGCATTCAAATTAAAAGATTTGAAAATAATGAAAGCTATTGAACATGGATTAGGTATTGATAATATTGATATGTTATCAGGTAGTGATGAAGAGTCTATTGAACAACAAGCTAAAAGACTATCAACATTTATTGAAAAAAACAATTCGCAAAGTGAAAAAGTAAATAATTCAGAAAACAAAACCAAGACAAAGGATGACTTTGGAGATGCACTCATGAATGCTTTTAAGGAGGATAACAATGTCAAAAAATAATAGTGAATTAGTTGATGATAAATTAGATGTAATTGATTTTGGAATTAATCCAGAATTGATTAAACAAAGGTTAGAACTTCCTATATTTGCTTATCACTTGGCAAATGTACAAAGAGGAGAAAAAGAAGGTAATTTTGCTCCAATGTTAGATTTGTATGAATATTTGTTCGGTGTTGAAAAAACAAAGGAGTTATTTGAGAAATTTAAAACATTTGATGAGTTAAACGATTTTTTGGGCAAGTACATGAAGTAAGATGTTTAATACTTCTTATTTATCATAAAAGAAGTGTTTTAAAGTATTTTGCAAAAAATTATAATATTATTGATATCGAAGAAATAACATTTCAACAGTTTATTGATTTATGCCCTTCAGAAAAAGAAATCTATTTTATTGAATTAGAGCACGAGGAAGGCTTATCTATTGATAAATTATCTCTTTTGTCAATTGAGTTACATATTGATGGTTACATGAAGAATGTTAATTCAAAAACAAAAAAACAAGCAACTACAATATTAGATGAAATTGTTAAAAATAATAAAAGAGAAAAAGCAGTAGAAAGGTTTAGACAAAAGAAGGGATTACATAAATAGATACTAGTATCTCAAACTAGGAAGCTAAATAGCTTAATAGGTTAACCAAATACCGACTAAATTTTGGGTTATAGGTTTAAATAGAGCCGAATGAAATCTATTGATGCCAGATAACAAAAAAACAAAATTTAAGGAGGTATTTTTATTATGGCAGGATTAGTAGTAGAATTTCCTAATGGAATTCAAGAAGTTTTAGAAAAAGGAGCAGAATATTCATCTCCATTTATGGCGAATGGTACCACACAAGGTGTTCAGTGGGGTAAAAACGAAATATATGTAGTTAAAGGGGTTAAACCAGGATTTAAGTCAGCAAATGGTGGTAATAAAAGTTATGGTCCAAACCAAGACACTGAAAAGATTATCGTTAAAGCCGAAGAGCTTGATTTAGGATTTAGAGTTTCTATTCACGAAATGGAAGAAGCTAAAGAAAAAGGTGTATGGAACCAATTACTAGCAACTAGAATTAAAGAAAATTTAAAAGAAACGATGTCAGTAATAGATTACGCGATTGTAACTGGTAGAGATGAAGTGAGTGGTAACCCAATTCCTTTTTATCAAACTGTGAATGGTAACTTTATTCAAGGTGTTCAAAATGTCATTACACCATCATCTTCACCATCGAAAGATATTAGAGATGGAAGAGCATTATTAAAAAGATTTAAAAACACAAAAAACATTGCTTCTATTCAAGGATTTACTGATTTGTATGATGAAGTTGATAAAACAAAATTAGTCCAACTTGGAGCAGATTTAAGTGTAATGGGAGTTAAAGTTGAGGAGACTGATGCTATAAGTGATCCAGTCAAATATATTGGAGGAGATTGGTCTAAATTTAGATGGGGAATCAGACCTCTATCAAATGGATTAGAAATGGTGGAAACTGGTGATCCAGACAATAAAGGAACAGATTTAAAGTATATGGATGAAGTATATTTTAGATCTAAAATTCTTGTAGTATGGTGTATTACTCATCCAGAAGCATTCTTTATTGTAAGAAATGATTCTACTGAAGAAGAACAAATAGAAGGGTAGGGTTAGTATATGAAAAATAATGAACATATTACCTATGGTAAGGGTCTGCTTGAAGGCGATCATATTTGGTATATAGCATCAAACAACTCTGAAGATGTTGAAGCACTAAAAGACATTACAAAAACAGTTGATGAAATACTTCCGAACGCTGTTGGATTAGGTGAGGTTTCAGATGAAGGAGTTACTAAAACTCCAGGCTATGGGGAATCAGAGGCTGTTAGAAATCAAGCTGGATCTCCTGTAATACATAGTGATGGAGACTATGAGCCAAGTTCTGCATTCTCGTTAATGCAAACTGCTGGTGATAAGTCAGTTGATGAAGTGCTTTTCGGGAAAAACAATATTATCGAAGATGCAAATGGCGGATATGTGATTAAAGAAAATTCTGGAAATAATTCTAAAGGGATATTTGTTATTGAGACAAGTTATGACAATGGTGGAAAAGAAAGAACTATATATCCAAATGGACTTATTAAATTAAGTGATGATGTTGTATATAATTATTCGGATGTAAATCTCTATCCAGTCACTATTACTCCATCTGTTGATGAATTTGGTAATGCAGCTTATACGGTAAAATCATCAGGAATTGCTGGATAAATTAAAAGGGTAGACAGGCATAACAGTCTGCTACCTTTTATTAAATTTAAGGAGGTTTAAATATGGATAGTTTTATAACTTTAGATGAATTCTCATTATTATTTAGACCACTAACAATTGATGAAGAAGAATCATTTGAGTTAAAAGCTAGAATAGTAAGCGATACTATTCGACAAGAAGCAATTAACAATAATTGTGGTATTGATGAAATGATCGAAAACAAACAAATATATCCAGGTGTAATAAAAGAAGTTACATCAACAGTTCTAGCACGCTGGATTACTCAACCATCTGAATTTCCAACCTTAGATAGCAGTTCGGATATTATGGATCCTTCAATGACTTTTTATCAAAGTTCGAATATGGGAATAACAATATTAAGAAAAGAATTAAAGAAATTAGGTATTTTAAGGCAATCAATATTTTTGTTGAATGGAGTTGAAAAAGAATGAACTACTTAGAAAGAAAATACAATAATCTCGGCACTAAACTTAATAAAGCAAGATTATATGTATTAAATAGATACGATTTTTATAATGATGAAAACAGCAGTAATTATGGTGTATCTTTAAAGAATCATTCTGATGCAATTAAACAAACTATTGATGGATTAAGAAATCGATTGTTAGTATCTCATTTTATAAATGCTAAAAGTGTAGAAGAATATTTCACTTCAAACTTTATGAATAAAGTAATAAAAAGTGCGTTAATTAGTGGATGTGCGTTCGCTAGAATTGTCAAAAATGATGATGGAAGTATTGAACTTATTCCGTACGATGCATATTTTGCAACAGGCTCATTAAACAGTGATAACACATTATATGAGGCTATAACAATTGATTCTACAGATGAGAATGGTAACCCCACAAAAATAACTCACTACACCGAAAACGAAATAGTTATTAACGATATTAAATTAGGTAAAGAAATTGTTCTGAAAAATAATGTTGGAGTAGTTCCGATTATTCCAATCATCATAAATCAAAATGCTTTAAAACCATTCGGTTCTAGTTGTATTACAAAAAAAATGATGAGTGACACGAAGTTACTTAGAATCACTAAAAAAAGAGCAGATGATATTCAAGAAACTTTATCAAAAGCTAATACTTTTCTGCTTGGTGTTTCAAATGATTTTAAAAAAGAATTAGACAAAGAAACACTTGAACAAGTAAAAAATATAATAGCAATAACTAAGGATGCCGACTCACAGACTCCATCAGTAGTAACAAGAGAAAATGGGATTAGTCAATTAGAAGATAAAATTAAAGACTTGGAAAATAGTATTAAATATAACACAAAGGAATCAGAATATTCAAATTTAGTAGAAGGAATAAGAGAAGATTTAATTGAAAGTGTTAATTTAATTGGGAATGCACTTATTAAGGTAATGAACAGTGATAAAAACGCAAAACTTAATGGAAAAATTGATATTTGTTTTAAAAATAATGACTTTAGTGAGTTTAGTGCATTTATGGATGGTGTATTAAAAGTTAATCAAGTAGTTCCAGGTTATTTAGGCAAAGAGCAACTGGATAAAATACTTGGTATAAATGGGAATAAATCTAAGTTAACTGAAGCAATCAAAGAAAGTATAAAAACTGAAATTGATGACTTTGATTCAAAAGTAGGTGAGTAAAATGGGTAATACAGTTGGAGATGCTTATGTACAAATAAAGCCCCAAACAAAAGGCATTGGAAATGAAATCGAAAAAGGAATTCAGCAAGAGACTAGTGGCACTGGCGGAGTTGTGGGTACAGCTATAGGTACTGCGTTAGGAGCAGGAATATTTACTGCAGCTAAAGCAGGATTAAGTAAATTAACTGGTTTTATGAAGACTTCTATAATGGAAGGTGCAGATTTAGAACAACAGCTGGGCGGTGCATCTGCTGTTTTTGAAAAACACGCTGACAAGTTAGTAGAAACATCAAAATCTGCTTATAAAGATATGGGACTGTCCCAAAACGATTTTTTGCAAGGCGCAAACAAAATGGGGTCTTTATTTCAAGGAGCTGGACACGATGTAGCTAGTTCTTTAAAGATGTCCCAAGATTACATGTTAAGAGCATCTGATGTAGCTTCTATTATGGGTATTGATACTAGCGAAGCCTTAGATGCAGTAACTGCTGCTGCCAAAGGTAATTTTACTATGATGGATAACTTGGGAGTTGCTATGAATGCAACAACGTTAGAGGCATATGCTTTAGAGCAAGGGATAAATAAATCATGGAATTCAATGAGCAATCAAGAAAAAACTGGTTTAGCCTACCAAATGTTTATGGAAAAAACATCAAAATATGCAGGCAATTATGCCAAGGAAAACGAAACGTTGTCAGGTTCGCTAAATACAGTAAGAAAAGGTTTTGCAACATTAATGGGGCAACTAGCTAATGGTGATGACATATCCAAAACATTAGAAGGTATGAAAGAGCCTATGATGAATTTAGCAAACTCAATTGTGGATGCAATAAAAAATATTGCACCTCAAATAGGATTACTAATGAAAGAAATAGCTCCAGTCATATCACAAGCAATTAGTGAATTAGCCCCAGTTGTTATACCAGCGTTAATTACAGTGTTAGGTCAAATAGCATCAGGGATTATAGAATCAATTCCAAGTATATTATCAGGAATAGGTGGTGCGTTTTTAGATGCTGATATTGGCGGTAAAATTGGACTAGCAATAGTTGGTTCATTTGCAGCGTTTGGATTAGCAAAAAAACTATCTCCACTGATTTCTACAGCTATTAACTCTATTAAAGTTCCTGCAGTACCAACTGGTGGCGGCGCTGGATTCGGTGGTTTTATGACTAGCTTAGCAAATGGAATAAGCGCTTTTGCAAATCCTAAAATATTACTGGGTGCAGTTGTCATTGCTGGGACAATGGCAATATTATCTGCAGGTGTTTGGGCATCAATAAAAATTGTCAGTAATGCTTTGCCAGATTTAGGCAACGCTTTAAATAGTTTTAATGAAATTGATGGTGGCAATTTAGCTAAAACAGGCCTAGGATTAGTAGCATTGGGAGCTGGTCTGTTAGCTATGACTGCTGGTGGAATTGTGGATGGTTTATCTAAATGGTTAGGTTTTGGTGGTTTTGGTGATACTTTAAAAAGCATTATAGAACCTATTGCTGAGATATTACCAACAATCGATGCAAATCAATTAGAAAAATTCTCATTACTTTCAACAGGTCTAGGAACACTAGCGACAGGGTTCGAAAGTATCAAAGACTTGGGAACAGTTGGAGAAACGTTAGCAACTGCAATAACTTCAATAAGAGATGCAGTATCTAAATTTACTGAGGTAGATCCTTCTGCAATGTCAGCTGTAACAACAATGTTAACAGGAATATCAACTGCTATAGTAGGATTCGCAAGTGTTAATGGAGAAAATATTGGTTTAATAGGAACAGGATTAGTTAATCTAGCAGAGGGGGTAAAGACTTTGTCTACTTTAGATCCAGCAGCAGTTGGATTAGTAGGTCAGTCTTTACAGCAATTAATAGAGCCACTTTCATTAGCGATGACATCTTTATCACCTGAAACTATAACAATGTTTACAAACCTATCTACAGCAATGATGAATTTAGGTAATGCAGGCGAAGGACTGAGTCAATTAGGCTCAGTGGGAACTAGTGTATCAAATGCTATCAATGAAATAAAAACAGCAGTTGAAAATGCAACAGCAATTGGAATGGAACCATATACTAATTTAAATAGTCAAATGACTTCACTAAAAACAGCATTACAGAATTTATCAACCGTACAGTTAAATCAAAGTCCTATTGTTTCATTTCTAAATGATGTTAGTAACAAAATCAAAACGCTAAATGATTTTGATTGGAGTTCAGCTGCTGCGAAGATGAAGACTCAAGGTCAAGAAATAGGTAAGCAAATAGTAGCCGGGATAGTGTCAGGAATAAATAACAATGCATATACGTTAAATATAGCTATTAGTGATAAGATTGATGCTATGGTAAAGGCTGCGGTTAAAAAAGCAGAAATACATTCGCCATCTGCATTATTTGAAAGAGAAGTTGGGTATTGGTTAGGTGCTGCTCTACCATCTGGTTTTGAAAAAGGAGTAGAAGATTATACTCCAAACTCAATAGATGCTATGAAAGCTTCACTATCAAAATATGAAACTAATACTGAAACGATTTCAAATAGTTTTCCATCAACTTTTAAAATAATTGATGATGATGGCTTCGTTTTAAGAATTAAAGCAGTTGTTGATGAAAAGATAATAAAAAACAATATAAATACAGGTTTAATAACTAGATAAATAGAGGAGTGATAAATATGCCAATAGATTATAATCCACCGAAATATACAGATAATCCGGATATTATTCGAGATATGATTGACTTAGCCGAGCAATTAGGTAGTGATGCGCTAACAAGCGCTGATAAGGATGATTTATTGATACAAATACAAAATGCTATAAGCCAATCTAATTCGTATACTGATTCAGCAATAGACAATAGTGGTATGCCTTTGCTAAAACAAGTTAAAGAAAATACATCAACAAATTTTTTGACAAGTGAAACTATTAATGAAGTTGTTGGAAGTCAAACGACAATCAACAGGAAAAATATTTCATCTGCAAATGAAGTTGATATTGACTATGATGATAGAATTAGTGATCAGGTGGGAACACATGCAATTGTGATAGGAATAGAAGAGGTTGAATTTGAAGAATTTATTATTTTGGAAACAGTTTCTAGGTTTGAAATAGTTAATTATGGAGCATCAGATGCATTTGATGTATATACAGTTTTTGATGATGTTCCAAGTGGATCAGCTCCAACTGGCTCATACGCGTTGAGTTTAAATTATGATAATACAGTAAAGCTTTTAAAATATAGTGCATCCTGGCAAGAAATTGCTATTTTAAAGATATCGTTAATGTCTATGTTTAAACTTGAAAAGGACAGTTTATCAAAATATTGGTTTATTGATCGTTGGGAAGAATTCAAAATTAGCTTTGATGTTGACAATTATGTAGTAAAAGAAGATTATAATCAATTCGTAGTAACAACAAATCAAGAAATTAATGATTTAAATGAAACTGATGATTCATTAAAGTTATTAATTGAGGAACTGCAAGCGAAACTAGTGCCAGTAACTTTATGGGAAGGCTCAGCTGTTAGTGGTTCTACAATTCCGCTAGCTCAAAATGTTAGAGATTTTAAGACAATCAGAGTAACAGTAGCTGATCAAAATGGAGTGATTGATTGTCCAGTGACGCAAGATTGTACACGTTTGCAAGGAAAAACAAGTTATGGGTCAGGAACTGTCCAGAGAGATGACACTGTTACATTGATGATAAATGAAGATAATTATGTGACTTTTATTAGCACTAGAATTAATCATACTGCTTCTGCAGTACATAGCGCAGTAACCACTATTCCTTGTTTAAAAATAGTTGGAATATATTAGGAGGGATATTATGCCTATTACAATTCAATCGGTTGGTGGTTTCATACCCCAAACTAATATAAAGATATCAGATACTAGAATTAATACTTTACTATCTAATATTAGGATAGAACGAAAAGTCGGAGGAGATGATTTTGTCACAATTATAGCTACTGATTCAAGTAATAATCAGTTCAACTATACTGATGTTAATGAATTTGGAAAGATATATGTCTATAGAGTCAGTTATGATGTTTATCAAAAACAAACAGTTCAAAACACAACAACAAACAAAGCTAATTTTTGGAAAGAGAATTTTATTTTAAATGACTTAAAAATTGATTCTACTGGAAAGCTTTATGGAACTGGAACTGCAGTAGCAAAAGATTCTTATTTAAAAAAGTTGAATTCAGATGGAACAACACATTTAAATTTGTCAGCGTGGATTGGGAATGGCGGAGATAAAGCTGGCAAGAATAATTCCACTTATGATAATATTGCTTTTGTTTTCAGAACAGGGACATCAACTTTTATAAATAAATGGCTTTTATTAACGAAAGCTTGGGATAGTGCCAAGGCTTATTCTAAACGTTTTTGGTACTATTTAAATAAAAGAGATATTAATGGTAAAAGAGTACAAATACAGCTGACAAAGGATAGTGCTGATGGCATTGATATCCAGCTTTATTTCAAAAAAAGTGGTAGTTCATATACTTATGGATTCTCATCAAAAATGAATACTTTAAAAACTACACAAGCTCTTAGTTCCAAAGGTGGTAGAGCAACAAGGTTTAGTATCAGACTAAAAAATAATGCTAAACTAAGCCCCGATTTTACAGTAAAAGTGACAAGTCCACCTACATACAAGTATGTACTATTAAATACGTATACTCATGAGCAAACTATTATAGTTAAAGATGAGCCAGATGTAGATTACGGTATTGTTATGAACGAATATGGAGAGGGTTTCAGATTTACTAGATATGAGCCTAATGGATTACAAAATAGTAGTGGTTATGAAACTAAGTCTGCATCACAAATATTAGACATTCATGATAGCGAATATCCATTAGTGTACGTTGCAGACAACAAAAAAACGCCATCTACAGATTTTACAATACTTACATCAAATTTAGCATATAGAAATAGAATGAGAAATCAAGTAATAAGAAAGAACTATATCTACATTTTTACTCCTAAAATATGGAATTATCAACTCATTAGTGGTTTCTATGCATACGAAACAGTAACAGAGGAGCGGATAGGTTATTCAGATGATATTTATGCATTCAATTTTAATGGTGCTAGACAAGTATTAAATAGCGTAATTATGCCGCCTAAATGGTCTTATGAAAGGCTAAAAGATTTGGAACGTAATTATGTGTCAGTAATAGATAATTATAAAGATTATGGAGATCTTGCAGTTAGTCCAACAGGGAATGAAATATTAGGAGAAAGAGAGTCTGATATTGATGAGATACTATAATTCTAGTAAAAAATATAACATGCCAGTGGTTGGAGATGAGCCAAATATTTTGGATGATAATACAACATCAACCAGGGAGATAAAAATAGAATGTATTAGATTTTTTGTCAATTCAGAAATTAGTAAAAATGTTGGCGATAACTTTGTAATACAGCACGCTGATAGCAGTACAGGAATACTCAATGACTGGTATACTGCCAAGAGCGACAAAACTGTAAGAGGTTTTACTACATTTAGTAATGTGATTGCTAAAAGAACAGCAGCAATTAATATTACTCCACTAATAATCAGTGGTAGTTGGGACTATGATGGAACTAAAGAAAGGTTTGTTATTCCTATCCTTTCACCAATTTATTCAAACGACAACATCATATGTTCATTGAGTGGTAAAAGTAGCACAAAGAACTCACTGATCATTAATCCGACATCGGGAATAATAGAAGTTTCAAGAGAGGTGTAACTATGTTAGAAAAAATAAAAGAGTTACTTACATCAAATGAATTGATAGTAAGTGATACATATCCAAAAAATATTATTGAAGATTGTGTAACAGTAGAACTAAGATCAATACAACCAAAGAATCAAACAGTAACAACATACCAATATGAGTTAAAGTTATTTTCTAAAGAGAGCATGGAGTTAGCAGTAAAGAAGCTACAGCAACCTTTATTCAGACAAATATTGGGTGTTAATAGTGTAGGTAATCCTAGTTTGTCTGTAGATCAAGAAGGATTAAAGAAATATAAAGTTAAAGATTTAAAGATGATGCCATATATATATAGCATAGATGTAATTAACAGGTAGGTGATAGCATGTCAATTAAGTTAGATAAGTATAATCACAGCTATATCAATTGGGGAAAGCGAGTATTAAAGAACAAGATGATTATACCTGCTTTAGAAAGTAAGATGACTTTACCTCATTATGTTTCGTATAAAGGAAATAGATTAACATTAAGAGCTAAGTCTCAGAATATTCAAAGAAGTCCTAAGGATAATGCTAGAACAGTTATGCGTAATGCTAAAACAATTAAACAAAAGAGATATGCAAGGTATTTATTTAGTCAACTTGGCAAGTAAATATCATTCAAAACAATAGTGATAACAAAAGTAACCAATAAAGCCTATACTATCATGTTTAATTAAGTTTTAGTCCAGTTGCGATAATACAGAGTATTCAAAAGTGATAAAAAGTAAGGGGGGAGTGATTCCCAACCTACTTAGCACACCTCCTCACTTTACACGTACCACATTTACTGGTGATATTTAAGGGGGAGGGGCTAAAATGATGCTATTTTGTTGAAAAGGGGTGATGTAATGGCAAAGGTTGTAGAAAAGGTAGATAAGGAGCACGATATTTCTATTAATGAATGGTCCGAAAGCAAAGCTAAAGAATTTTTAATTAAAGGCGGAATGATTAGAACAAAGGTTACTAACTACGACAAAGATGGGAACATCACATCATATTGTATTACTGAAAAACAAATTGCACCAAATTATCGTCTACATTTAAATGATAAAGAGCCAACTAAAGTTAATAATTTTGAAAAGCTTAAGAAAGAATTGAAATAAATGAAAAGGCATACTTTTAAAAAGCGTCAACTTGAAACATTCTTTAGCATGCTATCGTTTAAACCGTTTAAATGGCAATTAGATGCAGTTTGGCAGTATTTTAAGAACAAGTTAGACGAGGTATGTTTCATTGCTCCTAGACAAAATGGTAAATCACAAATATTGCTACTTATTGTTTTAGTTGAATTATTTTTAAATGAGGCAAACATTACTTTTACATCTCACTCAGTCGAGTCATGTAAAGATTTCTTTGAGAAAGTAAAGCACGAGATAAATGAAAATGATGATTTAGGCTATGAAGTGCAAAAGATAATTAATATTGTTGGTGCATTTGAGATTAAATTAAAAAATGGTAAAAGTATTAAGTTTAGGGCAAGAACAAAAACTGCTGGAATTGGTGGATCTAATGACATTTTAATTTTTGATGAATGTCAGCTAATTACAGATGAAATGATGTCAGCAATATTCCCAACGATCGCAGCTAAGAAAGACAGTAAGGTAATTTATGCTGGAACTAGCCCTAGAATTAGTGATGATGATACATTTTTTAGAAGGTTAAGAAACACTCACATAAATACTGAAAGATGGGTTGAGTGGGGTGTTGGTTCTAAATATTCTTTAAAGGAACTTGAGAGTAAAAATCTATTTTTGGATAAGAAACTTCTAAAAGAAACTAACCCAAGTTATGGCATCAGTATTGACTATAAAACTGTAGTTAGAGAGTTTGGAACAATGTCCAATTTAGATTATGCAGTTCAAAGATTAGGGTTATTACATACTTTAGAACAAAAAGCATTATTTAATTCAAATGTGATCAATAAAATTCTTATCAACCAAGAAGAAGCACAAAAATTTAAAGGTAAATTTATATTAGGTATAAAATTTGGGCTAGATAATCATTGTGCTGTGATCGCAACAAAAAATGACAGTGGAATCTATTTACAAGTGTTAGATAAAAGACCAAACAAAAAAGGTTTTGATTGGTTAGCAGATTTCATAAACAGAAATAGAAATAGAAATCTACGTGGAATAATGGTTGATGGATTATTTAAGGATAGTTTTCATCCAATGGTTTCAAAATCATTTAATAACAACTATAAAAAGATAAGCGGGAATGAATATATAGCATGTCAAAAAATACTGGAGCAAGAAATCGCTACAGCAAGAATTAAAATTGCAAACCAATCAGGTATAAAAAAAGAATTACTCAATGTTTCGATTGTTGATAAAAAAGATTACTCAAAGTTTGCACCATTAAATAAGGATAGTGATATTGTTGTTGCTGAGGCTATGGCATTAGCAAATTATTATGTCAAAGAAAGGTTGAGATAGAATGGCTAGTTTATATCAAAGAAATAAAAAGGTTATTTTAGCTAAAGAAGAGATATGTGCTATCTGTGGGCAATATGTTGACAAAACTATCAAAACACCTCATCCTGAAAGCGCAGAAGTGGACCATATCATTCCGAAGAATAAAGGTGGTACTGATAGCTTGAACAATCTACAGTTAAGTCATAGAAAATGTAATAGAGCAAAATCAGATAATTTAAATTATATTCATGTAGAAAAGAAAGAATGCAAGAAATTTGAACAGTTAGTAAATTTTGAATAAGGAGGAAAAGCAAATGGCAGAGAGTTGGAAAATAAATAAAGTATATAATGCTGATGGTACATTACAAGCAATACCAGCAATTATAGTCGGAAGTGATGGTGGCAGTTCTAGCGGTGGTTTCTTTGAAGGTCTTGAGGCTCATGAAATCGAAATAGGTAAGTACTATTCTATTGATGTATCAAGTCAGGAGCCTGTGTTATTCGGAATGGATTTTAGTTTAAAGTTTATAAATGAAGATAGCAGTCATTTTGTTTCAATGGCAGTAAAAAAGTATCTTGCTGTTGATTATGGTGAGAATAATGGCGCTCCTGAAATCAATGTGGAGCATTTCTATACAAGTAATCTTGCTGTGTCATTTAATTATGATGTTGGAAAGAAAAAAGTGGAATTTTATTTTTATAATATGGACCCACGCTTAACTGTAACAGGTAAAGCAGATGTTTATTGTAATTTGCCAATTTCGTTAAAAGAGGAGTGATTATATGGGCAAGCGATCATTCGATGAAGACCAACATGAATATTTAGACACAACGTTTGTTAAAATAAAAGACCATGATAAACTTCACGATGATATTGATAAAAACGTTGCAAAAATAACGCATAAAGTAAACGTCATTTATGCAATATTAAACAAAATAGCGCTACCGCTAACTTTAACGATAGCTGGAGCAATTATTAGTATGTTTTTTAGTTTATTAAACAAATAGGAGGAAAAGAAAATGCAAAATAAAACGTATGATGTATTAAAATGGATAGCTTTAATTGCTATTCCAGCAATTGCCACATTTTGTGGTTCTGTATTACCAGAATTAGGAGTAACTAATACAGAAACAATAGTTTTGATTATCACTTCATTAGGCACTCTTTTAGGTACTTTGTTAGGAGTAACCAACGTACAATATAACAAAGTTGTAGAACCAGAAGTAATTGAGGTATTAGAAGATGGCACAGAAGTAATTGCGATTGAAGATGAGAATCTAGCAAAAGAATTAGGAGCTGAGTAACATGGCTAAATATCAAAGATTAATAATGCCTATGAACAATGTAGGAATTAGTCAAAAAGAGGGCGGTAAGTTCTCGCATAAAGGAATTAATGCTATTGATCTATATGGTAAAAATACTAAAATTGAGCAAGCGTACGCTCCTTGCGATTGTAAAGTTATTAAAAAATACGCATATTCTAGTATGGGTAATGCTGTTGTTTTCCAATCAACTAAAAAAGTATACTTTGCAGATGGATCAATAAACTATGCTACTTTTATGATGATGCATGATAATAAAATATCAGATATAAAAGTAGGACAAGTATTTAAACAAGGTCAAAAATGCTACGATGAGGGTAGCTATGGATATGCTACTGGAAATCACATTCATTTTGAAATTGCGAAAGGTAAATATGCTGGTGTTGCTAAAAATGGTTGGTCATTAAAAGGTCATGTAAATACCACTAAAGCACTATGGCTTATTAAAGGTAAACATAAAATTATAAAAACATCAGGTAACACTTATAAAATTGCAACCTCTACAACAGTTACAGTTGCAGTAATTAAAAAGTGGTCGAAAAAGAAAAAATATAAGTCAAAAGTAAATAACCTATATGCAAGATTATCAGCATCAACTAAAGGTAAAGTATATAGAAAATTACATAAAAAAACCAAGGCAATTAACTATTATGGTGAAGTAACAACTAATGGTATTAGATGGTTTGTTTATAAGAATGTCAAAAATAAAAACACTTATGTAGCATCTCAATATCTAAAGAAAACATAAAGACTAGCGTTTGCTAGTCTTTTTTGCTATTATACATATAAAGGAGTGATGGCGTATGAAGAAGATAATATTGTTGTTTATTTTAATTATTGTTGCTGGTTGCGGGAAAATTCAAGTTGATATGAGTGAATGCTCATATCTAATTTTTGAAAACATTGATGGTAAGGGAGAGATAAAAAACTTAATTCTTAATAAGGAAGAGTTGTTAAAAATTGATGAGAGTTTAAAAAAAATGAAAAATGAAGATTTAGAATTCAGTATAATTGATAAAGAAGAAAACGGAGAAAACAAAAAACTAAAAAACGGCGATAATATTACTATCTCAATACATTATAAGGGTGATGATTTTAGAAAGTATGATTTTGAGGGAGAGTTTGATTACAAAGTTACAGGTTTAAAAACATTGGAAGGTATTTGGGAAAGGCAAAAAGATGATTCGAACTTTCAAGGGCTAAAAATAAAAGTCATCCCAACAGATAATGGATATTATGGAGAAATTATTTATACTACTAACTATAATGAAGAAGTTGGCTTTAGAAAAAACGAAATAAAATGGAAAAACATAAAAAAAGAATCAGCAAATATATATATATATGAAGAAGCAAGGTCTGATGGTAAGTACGCTGACGCAAGAATGAAACTAAGTGATAATGGAGATATTATTGAGATAAAGTTAATGCAATTTAAAGATACTGATAATATTGAAACTACAGGCTATATTCAAGAATATAAAAGAGTAAAAGACTAGAAGATACTGGCTTTCGAATATATTCATTTTTTGTTGTTTAAAAAATATAATTGGAGGTGTGTTTATGAGGACAAGTAATTTAAGTACATTAGAGAAAACTGGAATATTAGGGGGGTTAATTTTTGGATTATTAGGATTTGTATTAGGTATTGGCGGATATATATCTGCAAATGATGCAAATAAAATCGCAATTAACGCAAACGATATATCAGAAAAAAATGTTCTTGTTAACTTAGAAATGAGAACAATTTCAAAAATAGAAGCAAATGAATTAGATAATAGTAATAATCCTGTTGTACTTACGGGTATAGTTGAGAGACCACAAATACAAAATAAAAAAACATACTATGAAATAGGTGTGGATAATCCTAGTGTGTTCTTGCTTGAAAATTACAATAGCTTATATACGTATTCAACGTATGATTTTGTTAATAAAATGTGGAGTGTTAGAATATCAGATATTAATCATTCAAAGAGCTCTAATATGCCTTATGGATTTGATTTGATTAGTGATAGTAAAATTGGAGTGTCAAAAATTGTATCAGGAAAAAGTAAGCAGTTGTTAGTATATTCAAAATATGCTAAAAATAATGAATATATATTAATAAAAACAGATAAAATAAAATATGCATATACATTTGTTAGGATAGATCAATATGAGTATGAGAAGCCATTAATGTATCTTCTGATCTCCATATTAGTTAAAGACGAGAAAGGTAGAAATTATAGTATTTATGAAGATTATCAAATAAATATAAAAACAGCCAGAAGAATTGTAAATGTTGAAAAAATACATGGGGAGGCAGAAAACAATTTACTATATACTACAAAAGTATCAGAAATTGCACAGGAGTTTATTAATGTTTGTGACAACAAATAATAGATGAATGATATATAGGTAGTGTTTTTTAGAACAATATGATATTATTTTAAATAGGTGATAACAATGTCATATAAAAAAATATTGTCTTTAGACGAAAAAATTAAATATCTTCATGATAACAAAAAAATAAGATTTAATATTATAAAAGAAGATGAAGCAAAAGAAATATTGCTTCATAATAATTATATAAATGTGATTACCCCTTTTAAAGACAGATTTTGTGAAGGTGGGAAAAAAGACAAGAATACAAATAAACATATATATAAAAGTGAAATAGATTTTAGTGAATATTATACTTTATATCAAGAAGAGATAGAGCGATCAAAAATTATGTTGCACAATATTCTTTTGTTTGAAAGACAATTTAATGCAATTTATTCGTATTATATACTTCAACATTTCAAGATAGAAGATGACAATAACTTTGATAATTATATTTTGTTTTTAAAAACCAAGTGTCAACATGGCCACGTTAATCCACTTATCAAAAATGAAAATCAGGCAAAAAAAATAATAGAAAATATTGAAAAACTTGAATCAGATTTTTATGATTACAAAAATATATTTGTAACACTTGATAGAGTAAGCATTGGGACATTAAAGGATTTATATATATGTTCTCCTGAAGAAGTACAAAAAAAAGTGTTTAAAGAAATGTCTAAAAGTAAAAAAGTATTTGGCACAACAAATTATTATGATTTTATAGAAAAGCTTTTTGATATAGTGGGAATAAGAAATGTGTTAGCACATAATAATAGTATAAGTATTTTTATTAAGTATTATAATGTTAAAGGGAACATATTACGAAAAAATAAAAAAAGTATTTTATCAATCATAAAAGATTTACAAAAATGAAAAAGGCACTATTGTACGTTTAGTACTAGTGCTTTTTCATAACCTTATTTGGTTGACTTACAATACAATTATAACCATGTTGGTAACAATTGTAAAGGGGGATACATAAAAAAAGTATAATTTAATTATATTTCTGCAATATTAAAAAATCTATTATATTTGGCAATCAACTGGCGACAAGGAACATTGAATATAAAAATAAAGCCTTAATATAGGGCTTTTTTATATAAACATATATTTACTAGTGCAATAGTTAGCAGTAGATTCTGCAATTCCTTTCCATAAAACACAATCAATAAAATCAACTTCATAATTACCTTCAATATTCTTAAAACTTCTTTGAACAGCTAAGGTAATATTCGCAAGTTTCTTACCATCTTGTGTCTCATTAACCACAGGATCTTTAACTAGACGACCAACAATAACTATTTGATTCAGCATTAATATCTCTCCTTTCCTTTAAGCATTGAACAAAGTATAATTCAGATATCGAAAATACTCAAACGCTAATAATTGAAACAATGTAAACTAAAAGCAGACAATTAATAAGCTATTGTTTGAATAAGAATGAATTTAACTAAGTTTCACATAATCATTAGTCTGTAATAGAAATAATCCTAAATAAGGTTGTTAACTAAAAATAGTTGACACCAAAATAATGTTATGATATACTTGTTAAGGTGAAAAGGAGGAGAAAATATGGCTGTAAAATTAAGATTAAAAAGAATGGGTGCAAAACAAAAACCATTCTATCGTATTGTAGCTGCTGATTCAAGATTTCCAAGAGATGGTAGAATTATTGAAACAGTAGGAACATATGATCCAAACACAACACCTGCAACAATTAATTTAAAAGAAGAAATTGCTTTTAAATGGTTACAAGATGGTGCACAACCTACTGAAACAGTAAGAAGTATTTTATCTGATGCTGGTTTAATGAAAAAATTACACGAAAGTAAGAATAGTAAATAATGAAAGATTATCCAAAGATTGTTAAAGCAATTATCACACCATTAGTTGAAGATCCATCGAGTCTTGATGTGAATGTAATGCCAACAGCTAATGATGATGAAATTAAAATTTTGGTTATCGCGCATGAAGATCAAATTCCAAGATTAATTGGAAAACAAGGTCGTAATGCAAATGCAATCAGACAGTTAGTTCGTGCCGCAGCAAGTGAAGAAAACAAAAAAATTCTAGTCGATTTTGAATCATTTTAAAATGAAAAGACAAAAAAGACTAGAGTTCTTTTTTTTAATTTGCTATCCTAATAAAGAGAAGGTATGATATTCTTATCAAGGAGGTCTAATTATGAAAAAACCAGTTATTGGTATCTCATCAAATGAACAGGCAAATTTTGATGGTTGGTTTATTGAGCATTATATTAATTATACAAAATCAGAAACGATAAAAGTAATTGATGATGTTGAAGCTCTACCAATTATTATACCTGTCTTAGAAAACAATAAATGTATTGATAGTTATTTAGATATGATCGATGGTTTAATTGTGACAGGGGGTCATGATGTCTATCCTCTTTTATATACTGATAATATGATGAATGAATGTGGTGATGTTTATCCTAAAACTGACTTTTTTGATATTAATCTAATTAAAGCAGCGCTAGCAAGGAAAATACCAACAATTGTAATATGTCGTGGTGTTCAGATTGCTAATGTCGCCTATAAAGGAACTCTTTATCAGGATGTACAAACTGAACTAAAAACTGAGATTAAACATCATGCCCCAAACGAAGGCAATATTAATGTTCATAGTATTAAGATTATTGATGAAGACTCACTCTTTTCAAGATTAACTGGATTAAAAGAACAAGTATTTGTTAATTCGATTCATCATCAAGCAATTAAGGAATTAGCACCAATTTTTAAAGTAGTTGCACAGGCTGAGGATGGTGTTATTGAAATAATTGAATTAAAGGATAGCAAACAATTTTTTATAGGAACACAGTTTCATCCAGAGATTCTAGGTAGTGTTGGTAATGAGAATATGATGAAATTATTTAGAGGTATGACTAATTATATTAGAGAAGCTAAAGAAATAGAGGAATAGATAATGGAATTAATAAATGTTGGAATAATTGTGGGTTTTCATGGTTTAAAGGGAGAACTAAAAGTTAAAACAACCACTGATTTTATCAAAGAGAGATTTAAAAAAAATAATGTATTGCTTTTGAATTATCAAGATGATTTGATTGAAATGAAGATAGCCAGTGTACGTGAACATAAAGGATTACTATTGATAACTTTTGAAGGATATAGTCATCTTAATGATGTTGAAAAATTTAAAGGTTACAAGTTACAAATTACTAAAGAGATGTTATTAGCATTAGAAAATGATGAATATTATTACTTTGATTTAATTGGTCTGGAAGTAATTACTTATACAAAAGAATCATTAGGAAAAGTAAAGTCAATTATGGAAACAGGAGCAAATGATATTCTCGTGGTTGAAACTAGTGATAAGGAAATTTTAATACCTTTTATTAATGCTGTTGTCGATGAAGTAAATCTAAATGCTAAACAAATAACTTTACATGAAATCGAGGGATTGTGGTAATGAAATTTAAAGTACTTTCGTTATTTCCTGAAATGATTAATAGTTTTAAGAATCATTCAATTATTAAAAGAGCAATTGAAAATAACAAACTAGCAATTGATGTTATTGATTTTAGAGATTATGCTGCTAACAAACATCATAAGGTAGATGATACACCTTATGGTGGTGGCAGTGGAATGGTTTTACAAGTGCAACCAATCTATGATGCTTTGCAAGCTCATAAATCTAGTAAGAGCAAAGTAATTTTAGTTTGTCCAACAGGAAAACAATTTAAGCAAGAGCATGCCCATGAACTCGCCAAAGAAACAGAATTAATCTTTATCTGTGGTCACTATGAAGGCTATGATGAAAGAATTCGAGATTATGTTGATTACGAGTATTCGATTGGTGACTATGTTATTACTAGTGGTGAGATTGCTAGTATTGTAATGATGGATGCTATTGGAAGATTAGTTACTGGAGTAATTGAAGAAGAATCACATCAAGATGACTCCTTTCAAAATGGACTTTTAGAATATCCGCAATATACAAAACCACAAGTATTTGATAATAAGGCTGTTCCAGAAGTGTTAGTTAATGGACATCATAAAAAAATTAATGAATATCGCATGCAAGAATCCATTAAAAAAACAGCAAAAAATCGCCCTGATCTTTTAGAAAACGATGCTCTAAGTCCTGAGATAAAAGCATTGATTAAACAATTAAAAAGAGATAAAGTAATTTAACAAGAGCTTATAAAGCTCTTTTTTAATGTTAATCTTTTCACATTGATAAATGTAAAGTATACTTGACAATAAATGTAAAGTAAACTATACTTTATTTAGGTGGTAAAATGAAAACAGAAATTCAAGAGTTAAGAAAAGAGTATAAAATATCACAAGAAGAGTTAGCACAGGCTGTAGGTGTGACAAGACAGACGATTATTTCTATAGAAAAAGAAAAATATATTGCTTCTTTAATCTTAGCCTATAAAATTGCCACATTCTTTAATCGAAAAATTGAAGAAGTATTTGATTTCTCTAAGGTAGGTGAAGATGATGAAAGAATTTAAAATAAAAGTTAAGAATAGAATGATCTTTCTCTTAATTGTTGTCATAGCTTTAGGAGTAGTATTAGGTTATTCATTAAGCAACCGGGATAGCTTAATTGATAATAACTCTCATATCTTCGTTAGGCAAGTAGGCTTTATATGCGGGATGTTGGCTGTTTTACTTGTAAAACTATCAAGAAGTTATACAACTTTAAGGGATTCTAGAAAATTAGAAAGAGCTTATATTCAAGAAAATGATGAGCGCATGAAATTAATTATACGTGATACTTCAACAGTAACACTAACGCTTATCTTAGCTTGTTTAGCAATGAGCATGGTTTTTTCATCATTTTATAGTAGTGAATTAGCACAAGGTTTTTGGTACTCAATATTAATTAGTATCATTATTATGATAATAACTTATCTTTTCTTTAATAAAAAATATTAATGTATTTGCTAAGATAAACATAAAATAATTGTATAGCAAAAGCCAACATGATAAAATGAAAACAAAGGAGATGTAATTATGAAAAAGTTTTGGGTATTATTGGTAGGATTATTTTTATTAATGGGATGTTCAGATAAACAGGATCCAAAAATAAAAGAAGAGGCATTGCAGTTATATGTTCAAAAAACAAATGATTTAGCAAGCCTAGATAAGTATTCGATGGTTTTTGATGGTGCAATAAAAATACCAGAATCAAATTTAAATGAAACTGAGATGAGTGCTAATGTTAGAATGGATGGTATCTTTAATAATAAAAGTAATGAAGGAATGATATCAATTGCAATTACTGAGCAATCAGCTTCATTAAATGAATCGATTACAATGTATTTTGATAAACAATATACTTATGTTAATCTAGATGATCAATGGTATAAAGAAGCCTTCGATAGTGAAACACAAGCAGTTATGGATGAAGCACTTGCTGAGCAGGGAAAAATGAGTCTTGCTGAAGCTGAGGAATTATTTGATAGTTTCAAAGACACAAAATATGAAGTGCGTACTCAGGATGGTCTAGATGGTTATCAAATTACTTCAAAAATGGATTTGGATGGTTTAATGAAAATTATGGCAACTTATAATGGAGATACTTCATTAACACAGTTTAAAGGAATAAAAGATACTGTTGATAGTCTAAATATTGAATATATTATTTTTATTCCAAAAGAAGAAGGTAAGTATCCAGTTATGAGTTTGACAATGGATTTTGAAATTATGAAAAGTAAGATGATTATGGGACCATTTTCAATTAAGTTAAATGAGTCAAAACAAGATGTTAATATACCTAAGGAAGCTAAAAAAGCAACTGAAAGTACAGTAGAAGCATCAATACCAAGTTTAAGTTAGGGGATTAAAGATGATTGAATTAAAAAATATATCAAAAAAATATAGTGGGGCAGCAAATTATGCTGTTGCTCCAACTGATTTAATTATTAAGCCAGGTAAGATTATTGGTTTCATTGGTCATAATGGTGCCGGTAAATCAACAACCTTAAAAATGATGACAGGAGTTTTAACACCAACAACAGGTGATGTTGAAATTAATGGTTATTCGATAATAAATGAGGATCGCAAAGCAAAAAGTGATCTAGGTTATGTACCTGATAATCCTGATGTCTTTTTGAAGTTAACTGGTTTAGAATATTTGAATTTTATGGGAACAGCTTATGGAGTTGAGCGTGAAGTATTAAATAATAGAATTGATGAATTGGCTAATAAATATTTAATGAGTGATAAGTTAAATGATTTAATTGATTCATATTCACATGGGATGAGACAAAAGATAGTTGTAATGGGGGCTTTGGTTCATGAGCCAAAAATATTGATCTTAGATGAACCATTAACAGGACTAGATCCACAAGCTAGTCGTTTATTGAAGGATTCAATGATTGATCACGTTGCGAAAGGTCATACTGTTTTATTTTCAACTCATGTTTTAGAGGTCGCTGAAAAATTATGTGATGAAATCTTAATAATTAATCGTGGTAAAATTATTTATCAAGGAACTTTAAGTGATCTTAAAGCACAATATCAAGAAAGTGAAAGCTTAGAAGATATCTTCTTTGCAATAACAAACGAAAATGATTAAAATACTATTCAATATTTTTAAACGTGATCAACAAAGTATTAAATGGATAAAAATGTCTAAACTAAAAAGAGGACTATTAAGTCTGTTAATTGTTGTTATTATTTTAGGTGTTTTTGCCTCAATATTAGTCCCGGTATTACTTCATGCCGATGAACTACAAGAGTTAATACCATGGAATATTGGTATTCTAGCAATGATGATTTGTTTTTATCTTACTTTTATTCTAGCAATCATCTCGGCAATTGGCTTTACTTTCTCAAGTGGCTACCTAGATAAGAATTTAGATAATTACTCAGTTTTACCAATTAATAAACGCGAGTTTGTAATTGCTAAGCTAGCTTTAGTCTATTATAATGTTATCTCTTTAGTTATTCTAATTAGCGTACCATTTATAATAATCTATTTAGTTTTTGCTAAGATTAGTTTAATTGGTATTCTTGCTATCATTATTTATACCTTTACAATGCCATTAGTTGTAATTTATTTTGTAACAATTATTTTAGGTACTTTAATGTATTTTGTAAATAAAGTAAAAAATAAAGCACTCGCAAAGAATGTCTTATTTTCTCTTTTCTTTATTGTGGCTTTTGGTTTATATTTAGCTTTTGTCATAACAATGTCATCATTAGGAGAAGATAATTCATTAGCTCAAGTAACTTTTATTGTTGAAATAATTCAAAAAGTTGGTGTCTTTTTCTTCTATAGTGATTGGGCAAGTAATCTCTTAATCTATGAAGACATTAAGAATTTATTATTAATGATGGTTGTCTTTATCGGAGGTAGTATTTCAATATTATACTTTGAAAAAGTTTATTTTAAAGGTTCTTTAGGCTTTAATGAAGGCGGTATAAGAAGTAAGTCTACTTTAAGAAAAAATAGTAAACTACCTCATTATTCAATGACGAAATGGTTCTTTATAAAAGAAGCAAAAGATATTTTTAAAACAGGAACTTATTTCTTTAATTCAGTAATGGGTAATATATTAATTGTTGTAATTTATTTAGGTATGATGGGTTACTACTATTTCTTTCAAAGTGATACAGCTAGTGTGTCTCAAGAAATAACAACCATGATTAATAATTATTTAGATATTGAAATTATTATTATAATTACAATTGTCATAGGAACTTTCTTTACCTTATTTAATAATGGTGCAGCAACGATCTTTTCACGTGAGGCAAAGAGTTTAGATTTTATAAATAGTTTGCCTTTAAAACAAAGTCGTGCTTTCTTTGGTAAGGTTGTCTTTCATGGTCTAGTTGAGTTTTTAACTTTATTTATCTTTATGATTATCCCAATGTTAGTTTTAAAGATAAGTGTCGTTTATATCATTGCTTCAATATTAGTTATGTTTTTAATAATTCTAGCAACTATCCTTCTCCCAGTTTGTCTTGATTTAAGATTTCCAAATTTAGATTGGGAATCAGAGACGGCAGTTGTTAAAAGATCAAAGTCAATTTGGATGACAATGATTGCCCATCTTATTTTAATATCTTTAGTTTTAGGTGGTTGTGCAGCATTATACTTTGTATTAGATATCGACTACAAAATTATTTCATATCTTGTTGTGGGATACTATGTTATTATGTCTATTGTAATGATTATAATTTATCGAAAATTGATTGATGCAGCATTTAAGAAGGTGAGAAATTAGTGAAATACGAAAAGAAAGATATTATGACAACAATTACTGGGTTTCTAATGGCGATTGCTGATAGTGTTCCTGGTGTGAGTGGTGGAACAATTGTTTATATTTTAGGAAAGTATGAAGACTTTGTTGGTTCAATTGCTTCATTTGGTACTAAAGCAAGTAAAGATGCTAAGAAAAAAGCCATTGATTTCTTAGTGAAATTAGGAGCCGGTTGGATAATAGGCATGTTACTAGCACTTAGTGTTATTGCTAGTTTAGTTAGTACCATGACCTATGAACTTGTCTCATTATTTCTTGGTTTTGTCATAGTTTCCATTCCTTTTATTATGAGTGAAGAGAAGATGTCATCATATTTTTCTCTAAAAAACATTATGTTTACAATTATTGGCTTAGTTTTAGTCCTAGTAATTACTAGCTTTACATCAACAGCTTTAGATTTAAGTGGTGATACTAGCATCTTGAAATATGTTTATATTTTTGCAGCTGGAGCAATAGCTATTTCAGCTATGATTCTACCAGGTATCTCAGGGTCAACTTTCTTATTAATCTTTGGACTATATATGCCAATTATTACAGCAGTTAAACAAGTATTACATTTTAATTTCACTAATCTAGGTATTGTTATTATCTTTGGCTTAGGTGTCTTAATAGGATTATTTTACTTTTCTAAATTAGTAAAATATCTCTTTAACAATTATCGTCAAAGAGTGGTCTATTTTGTAATTGGCTTAATGTTAGGCTCTATCTATGCCATTATTATGGGACCAACGTCACTAACAAATGAAGTTACGAATGAAAACCTTGGTTTAGCACCATTAAGTTTAGAAAATATTAAAATACTTTGGCTGCTAGCTGGTGGGCTAATTATAATCGGTTTAGAAAAATTGAAAACAATCGGCAAAGGGGAATAGTATAATGAATAATTATGTATTTAAAAGAGAAACAGAACTAATTTTTGGTCAAAATCAATTATATTTATTACCAAATAAAATTAAACAACATGGTTCCAGAGTGTTACTTACTTATGGTCAAAGTAGCATTAAAAAGATTGGTTTATATGATAAAGTAGTTAAATTATTAAATGATAATGATATCTTTTTTGTGGAATTAGGTGGTATTAAAGCCAATCCTGAAGTGGATACAGCACGAAAAGGAGTACAATTAATTAATGAACATCAACTTGATTTTATTTTAGCAGTTGGTGGGGGCTCAGTCCTAGATAATTCTAAACATATGGCTATGTCACAGGCAGCAAACAAAGATGTTTGGGACTTAATGTGTAATCAAAAAGAATTAGCTGAAGTTACAAATTTAATTAAGATTGGTTGTGTTTTGACAATCTCAGCAACAGGTTCAGAAATGAACTCAGGAGGTGTGATTACCAATCCTGATACAGATGATAAACTGGCGATGGCTCATGATGAAGCAACACCTGCCTTTTCATTTTTAGATCCGACATTGTTGGAGACCTTACCACAAAAACAAAGAATTGCTGGAGTATGTGATACTTTCTCGCATTTATTAGAAGTATATTTCTCATCACATGATGATGAGGGCTTTGAAGATCGCTATACAGAGGCATTGATGAAAAATGTAATTGCTTATAGTGATACTTATCTTACGGATAATTTAAATTATGAGGCTAATGCACAGCTTATGACAACGGCAACCTTTGCTTTAAATGGAATTAGTGGTATTGGGCGCTATGCTGAAGATTGGAGTACACATCGTATAGAACATGAACTAAGTGCAATAACTGACTTTACACATGGGATTGGACTGGCATTAATTCACCCATATGTGCTGGAGACATATTTAGTAAATGATCTTGCGGATAAGAATGCTTTAACTAAATTCATTAATATTGGAAAAAATGTTTTCTCAATGACAGGTAGTGATTTGGAAATTGCGTATGAAACTGTTGAAGCAATTAAAAACTTATTCTTTGGTTGGATTAATGGTACAAGTATTAAAGACTACGGTGTTGAAAGCTTTGATTATGAAGAAGCAATTGATAAATTAGTTGATGGTGGTAGATTAGCTGGGACATACCATGTCTTTACAAAAGAAGAGGTTAGAACTATTTTTGAAAAAATTAGCTAACTAATAATAATAGAGTTGACTTAGGTTAGCTCTTTTTTAATGAATTAAAAAATAATAGACATTTTACACATTTATTGATAAGATTTGACTAAGAAAAAAAAAGAAAGTAAAAGGGATAAAGAGATGGACTTATTCAATTTAGCTAATGAAAAACAAAGTAAATATAAGAATAGTGAACTAAATTTAAAGTTATTATATAATTTCCCCGAATTAGAATCCTGGTATTCTACTGAATTATTACCTTATGAAGGTCACAATACTGATTCTAAAATAATTTATAAAAATGTTTTTTCTAAATTTTTTATTTTATGTCTTGATAATGATGATATGCCAAGAGTTAAAAGAATTTTTGACTATCTTGAAAGTCTCTTGGCATTAGATAATTACGATATAGAAAGACTTGTCGCTGATAGTGTGATTCATAGAGTAGCACGTCATTTTAGAGGTAGAAAAGAAATTATAAGGATGGTTGGACCACGTACCAAAAACATTATCTTCGAGATTGATGATCTGATGAGTGGCTTGTATTTACAAGCTAAGAATAATGGTAATTTGGATGATTTTTTTCGTGGTAATATGAGTAATATGAATAAGCGAAGAAAACCATGAGTTGAGTTATTGGATTAACTATTTTAGATGTAAAGGAGAAGAGAAATGAGTGCCTATGAAGAAGGTTATGCGCGCGGCTATCAAATGGCAATGGCTTTAGATGTAATAATATGGATGATTGTGGGCTTTATCTTTATTAAGTTTGTTGTAGGTAGATTCTATAAAAATAGTACTGGTAAAGATTTAGAAAACAAATGGATTATTATTGGAGTAGTTATTATTGGCTTGGTCGAAGCTGCTTTAGTGTATTTATAAGAAAATAATAATAATATAGTGAAAACAGTGTTGAAAAGCACTGTTTTTAATCTTAAAAACAATTACAGATTGAAATGTAGATGAAATAGAATATTTAAAATAAAAAAATATAACTTTTATAAAATAAGTATGTGAATTTTTTGACACTTTTGTATTTCCCAAAAAAATGACATTTTTAACCTAAATTTATTAAATATAAAACAAAACAAAGTAGATATGTCAAAAATAAATAAATTTATAAAAAAAATTTGCCTTTTTTTGATGAAAGTGATTATTTACAAAAATGGTTAAATTTTTTAAAACTGAAAAAAACATAAAAAAGTCCTATTTTTTGACTAAATAACACATAATTTTTATTGCTTTTTGGATTAATAAAGATATAATGAAAGGCAAAATAATATAAAAAAACGGAGGGTATAAAGAATGAAAACAATTGTTATTGATGGGAAAAGTCTTACATTAGAAGACTTTATTGCAGTAGCACGTGAAGGTGCTAAAGTTAAATTAAGTGAAGATGCAAAGAAAGCAATGCAAAAATCACGTGATTTAGTTGAGCACTATGTTGAAAATGAAGTAGTACGTTATGGAATCACAACAGGTTTTGGATCACTTAGTGAAGTGACAATTAATAAGAAAGATACTTCTAAATTACAAGAAAATCTTATTATTACTCACGCAGTATCTGTAGGTGAGCCATTCGCGATTGAAATTGTTAGAGGAATGATGTTACTTCGTGTTAACTCAATTGCTAAAGGTAATTCAGGTGTTAGAGTAAGTACTGTACAATTGATTTTAGACATGTTAAATGCAGGTGTAACACCAGTTGTTCCAGAACAAGGTAGTCTAGGAGCATCAGGAGATTTAGCTCCATTATCACACATGGTTTTACCAATGTTAGGTTATGGTGAAGTATATTATAATGGTAAGAAATATACAGGAAAATTAGGAATGAAAAAAGCTGGTTTAGATACTATTACGCTTTCTTCAAAAGAAGGTTTAGGACTAAACAATGGTACTCAAGCAATGACTTCAGTTGGTGCTTTAACAACTTATGATGCTTTAAAAACACTTAAGTTAGCTGACATTTCGGCAATGTTATCATTTGAAGCTTTACGTGGAATTAGAACTGCTTACGATCCAAGAGTTCATGAAATTCGTGGTCATATTGGACAACAAGCAAGTGCTAAAAACTTCTTAAAATTAATTGAAGGAAGTACTTCAGCAACTGAACAAGGTGATTTAAGAGTTCAAGATGCTTATGCATTAAGATGTTTACCTCAAATTCATGGTGCTTCAAAAGATGCTATCAATTATGTTAAAGGAATTGTGGAAATTGAATTAAATGCGGTTACTGATAATCCATTAATCTTCCCAGAAACTGAGGATGTAATTAGTGGTGGTAACTTCCATGGGCAACCAATGGCATTACCATTTGACTTCTTAAAAATTGCTTTATCAGAACTTGCGAACATCTCAGAGAGAAGATTAGAAAGATTAGTTAACTCTAAACTATCTAATGGTCTTCCATCTATGTTAGTTAAAAAAGCTGGATTAAATAGTGGATTTATGATTGTTCAATATTCTGCTGCTTCAGTAGTAAGTGAAAACAAAGTAATTGCTCATCCAGCAAGTGTTGATTCAATCCCTTCATGTGAAAACCAAGAAGATCATGTTTCTATGGGTACAACAGCAGCTCGTCAAGCTAGACAAATCTTAAGAAATGTTCAATATGTTTTAGGTATGGAAATATTTGCAGCTTGTCAAGGTATTGATATTAGAAAAGTTGAAAAACTTGGTAAAGGTACTAAAGTTGCTTATGATGAAGTAAGAAAAGTTGTTAGCTATATGAAAAATGATAGAGTATTAAAACCAGATATGGTTAAAATTGATGAATTAGTAGTATCACATAAAATTGTTGATGAAGTAGAAAAAGTTGTTAAATTAGAAACTATTTAATTTAAGGTTGTTTTAGACGGAAGGAAGATAATAAAATGAGTATTGATAATGAAACAATAAAAAATGGAATGGAAATAAAAATAGATTACGTTCCTACAAAAACTCCAGAGTTCACTCAAGGAATTAGAAGAGCACCAATGCGTGAATTAACGTTAAGCGAAAGTGATATTGAGCTTGCTTTAATGAATGCTCTTCGTTATATTCCTGAAGAATATCACGATGAGTTAGCACCAGAGTTTTTAGATGAGTTAATGAATCATGGACGTATCTATGGATATCGTTTCAGACCTGAGGGAAATATTTCCCCAAAACCAATTGATGAATATAAGGGTGCTACAATTGAAGGTAAAGCCTGTCAAGTAATGATTGATAATAACTTATCATTTGAAATTGCATTATATCCTTATGAATTGGTTACTTATGGAGAATCAGGTCAAGTATTTCAAAACTGGATGCAATATGTACTTGTTAAAAAGTACTTAGAAGTTATGACTAATGAACAAACATTAGTTTTACAATCAGGACATCCTGTTGGATTATTCCATTCAAATCCAACAGCACCACGTGTTATGATTACGAATGGTTTAACAGTTGGGTTATTCTCATCAGCAGAAGACTTCAAACGTTTAAGTGCTTTAGGAGTTGCAAACTACGGGCAAATGACTGCCGGTGGTTGGATGTATATTGGACCACAAGGAATCGTTCATGGAACATATTCAACTTTATTAAATGCATCTCGTAAGATTAAAGATGGTGCTAAAGATATGGAAGGATTAATTTTTGTTACATCTGGTTTAGGTGGTATGTCTGGAGCACAAGGTAAAGCAGGTAAGATTGCTAATGGTGTGGCTCTAGTTGCTGAGGTAGATGAATCAAGAATTAATACGCGTTATGAACAAGGTTGGGTTGATGTTATTACAAGAACTCCTCAAGAAGCCTTTGAAGTCGCTTTAAAAGCTAAAGAAAATAAAGAAGCTATTGCGATTGCTTTCTTAGGTAATATTATTGATTTACTTGAATATGCTGCAGATAATAATATTCATATTGATTTATTATCAGATCAAACATCATGTCATGAAGTTTATGATGGTGGTTATTGTCCAGCAGGAATTACCTTTAAAGAAAGAACTGAACTTCTTGGAAGTGATCATCATAAATTTAAAGAGCTTGTTGATAAATCATTAAAACGTCATTTTGAAGTAATTAAGAAATTAACTGCTCAAGGAACATATTTCTTTGATTATGGTAACTCATTTATGAAAGCAATTTATGATTCTGGTGTCAATGAAATTTCAAAGAATGGTATTAATGATTTAGATGGATTTATTTGGCCATCTTATGTAGAAGATATTTTAGGGCCAATGTTATTTGATTATGGTTATGGACCATTTAGATGGGTTTGTTTATCAGGGAAAGATGAAGATTTAGATAAAACAGATGCAGCAGCATGTGAGGTAATTGATCCAAATCGTCGTTTCCAAGATTATGATAACTGGAAATGGATTAATGATGCTAAAAAGAATGCCCTTGTCGTTGGAACAAAAGCTCGTATTTTATATCAAGATGCTTGGGGTCGTACTAATATTGCCTTAAAATTTAATGAAATGGTACGTGAAGGAAAAGTTGGACCAATTATGCTTGGTCGTGATCATCACGATGTATCAGGAACTGATTCACCATTTAGAGAAACATCAAATATTTATGATGGATCAAATGTAATGGCTGAAATGGCAACACATTGTTATGCAGGTAATGCAGCACGTGGGATGTCATTAATTGCTTTACATAATGGTGGCGGCGTTGGTGTTGGAAAATCAATCAACGGTGGCTTTGGAATGGTTTTAGATGGTAGTGAAAGAGTTGACACAATTTTAAAAGAAGCAATGCTATGGGATGTTATGGGTGGAGTAGCTCGTCGTAACTGGGCTCGTAATGACGCTTCAATTGAAACTTGTATTGAATATAATGAACAAATGAAGGGTAGTGATCATATCACTTTACCTTATCTAGCTAGTAGAGAATATGTTAAAGAAATAATTAAAAAGAATAAATAATTTAAGGAGATGTAATAGATGCAAAAAATAGTACAATGTGTACCAAACTTTTCTGAGGGAAAAGACCTTGATAAAATCGAAAGAATTGTTGCACCATTGAAAAATAAGGAAGGCGTTAAACTTGTAGGTGTTGAACCAGATGAAACTTACAACAGAACAGTTGTAACTGTTATTGGGGAACCACAAGCTGTTAAAAATGCTGTTATTGAAGCTATTGGTGTTGCAACACAAGAAATAGATTTAAATCATCATAAAGGTGAACATAAAAGAATGGGAGCAACTGATGTTGTACCATTTATTCCAATTGCAGAGATGAGTATTGAAGATGCTGTTGAATTATCAAAAGAGTGTGCTGCTGAAGTAGCTAAAAGATTTGATTTACCAGTCTTCCTATATTCTCATAGTGCTCAACAACCAAATCGTGAAAAACTACCAACAATTAGAAAAGGTGAGTTTGAAGGAATGGGTGAAAAGATTAAACTTCCAGAATGGAAACCAGATTATGGTAAGGCAGAAATTCATCCAACTGCAGGTGTTGTAGCAATTGGTTGTCGTCCACCATTAATTGCTTATAATATCGATTGTGCAACAAAAGATATTGATGCGATTAGCTTTATTGCTAAATCAATTCGTTTAAGTGGTGGTGGTTATAAATGTATTCAAGCTGGACCAGCAGAATATGATGAGTTTATCCAAGTGACAATGAATGTTACTGACTATACACAAACAGCTGTCTATCGTGCTTTTGAAGCAGTAAAGATGGAGGCTAAAAGATTTAATATTGAAGTAACTGGTTCAGAGATTATTGGTTTAGTTCCTCGAAAATGTTTAGAAGATATTGCAGCTTATTACTTATGCCTTAGAAATACGGATACTCTTCAATCATATACTTTAGAACAACTAGCAGAAGTTGTTACTGAACATTTAGGATTAAGAGGGTTTAGCTTAGATAAAATAATTGAATATCACATTTAAGAAGGTGGTAAAAGAATGAAGACAATAATTTATAATATTGGTAAGCTATATACTATGAAAAATAGTGAAGTGCCTTTGAAAAAAGATGCTTTGGCAAAATGTGAGATTTTAGAAAATGCTTATATTGTAATGAATGATGATAAGATTGAAGCAGTCGGTACTGGTGATTATTCACAATATGTAGCTGAATGTAGTGAATTATTTGATGCTGAAGGCAAGATTGCTTTACCAGGTCTAATTGATGCTCATACGCATTTGGTCTTTGGTGGTTCACGTGAACATGAATATGCACAAAAAGTTGCTGGTGTAGAATATTTAGATATTCTTAGAGCTGGTGGTGGTATTCTAAGTACTGTTGAAGCTACTAGAAAAGCTTCATTTGATGAACTGTATGAAAAATCAATGCATTTTGCAGATAGCATGTTGTTGCATGGAGTTACAACATTTGAAGCCAAGAGTGGTTATGGCTTAAATCTAGAAACAGAAGTTAAACAATTAAAGGTAGCTCGTAAAGTTAATGAAGATCATCCTAGTGATGTAATTTCAACATTTATGCCTGCTCATGCTATTCCAACAGAATATAAAGAGCATCCAGAACAATATGTTGATTTAGTAATTAATGAGTTACTACCTGAAGTTAAGAAAATGGACTTAGCTAAATATGTGGATATCTTTTGTGAGGATGCCGTATTTAATAAAGAACAATCAAAGAAGATCTTAACAAAAGCACAAGAACTAGGTTATATTGTTAAAATCCATGCTGATGAAGTTGTACCGATGGGTGGAGCGGCTCTAGCTGCAGAATTGCATGCAATTAGTGCCGAACATTTAATGGCAACTCCAGAAGAAGATATGGAAGCGATGGCAAAAAGCAATGTAATTGCGAATTTACTTCCGGCAACAACTTTCAATTTAGGAAAAGACTATGCGCAAGCTCGTAAGATGATTGATAAAGGTTTAGCCGTTACAATTTGCTCGGATTTTAATCCAGGCTCATGTCCAAATGAAAACTTACAATTAACTTTACAAATTGCTAGTCGTGGTTATGCAATGACACCGATTGAAGTTTATAATAGTGCCATTGTTAATGGCTCATGTTCATTACAAATGAATGATAAAGTTGGTTCAATTGAAGTTGGTAAGCAAGCAGATGTGGTAATTATGAATGCTCCAAATCTAGATTATACAATTTATCATTTTGGTGTCAATCATGTTGCTCATGTTTTTAAGAATGGTGAATTAGTTGTTGAAGATCAAATGTTAGTCTAATTGATCAAATAAAAGTAAAAAAAGATAATTGATTATGATAAAACTAACTGCTATGATGGTAGCATTGTAGCAGTTACTAAAAATTTTAGTTAAAGAAAATCAAAGGAGAATCGTAGATGAAATTAATCGATATGAATTTAGTAGAGTTTAGCACTGCCGTTAATTCAGATCAACCAGCACCTGGTGGAGGAAGCGTAGCCGCTTATGTTAGTAATCTTGGTGTTGGCTTAGCACGTATGATGTGCCACTTAACAATTGGAAAGAAGAAGTTTTTGGAATTAGATCAAAAACTTCAAGATGAGTTTGTTACTACTTTCACTGCTTTAGAAGCAGGGTATGATCGTTTACTAGAGATGGTTGATGAGGATACTGAAAGTTTTAATAAAGTGATGGATGCTTTTAAACTTCCAAAAGAAAGCGATGAGGATAAAGCTAAACGTTCAGCTGCCATCCAAGAAGCTACTTTAGGAGCAACTAAAGCACCATTAGAAGCTGCAAAAACAGCTTATGAATGCCTAAAGCTAACACCTGCCTTAATTGAACATGGTAATGTTAATGCAATTAGTGATTTAGCAAGTGGGATGTATCTTTTAGAAGCTGGAATGAATTGTTCAATTTTGAATGTTAAAATTAATGCTAGTGGTTTAAAAGATGAAAAAGTTGCGCAAGACTTTTTAAACGAATGCAAGTTGATGCAAGTTGAAGCAAAAAAAGTTATTGAAGACAACATGAAAGTAATTGAAAAATTGTTATAGGAGGCAAATTATATGAGAAGTGATATTGAAATAGCACAAGCTACAGAGATGAAGGACATTGCAGAAATCGCAAAAAAAGTAGGAATTAATGAGAAATATTTAGAGAAATATGGTAATTATAAAACTAAAGTTAATCTAGATGTTTATGAAGATTTACAAGGAAAAGAAGACGGAAACTTAATTTTGGTAACAGCAATTAACCCAACTTCAGCTGGTGAAGGAAAATCAACAACAACAGTTGGCTTAGTGGAAGCATTAAACAAAGAAGGACATTTTACAATTGGTTGTATTAGAGAACCATCACTAGGACCAGTTTTTGGTGTTAAAGGTGGAGCTGCTGGTGGAGGTTATTCACAAGTAATTCCAATGGAAGATATTAACTTACACTTTACAGGAGATATGCATGCAATTGGAATTGCAAATGCTTTGATTGCTGCTTTAATTGATAATCATATTCATCAAGGAAATGAATTAGATATTGATATTAATAACATTACTTGGAAACGTTGTGTTGATATGAATGATCGTTCATTAAGATCAGTTACGATTGGACAAAACAGACCAGGTTCAAAAGCAAATGGTGTTGAAAGACAAGATGGATTCAATATTACAGTTGCTTCTGAAGTAATGGCAATTCTATGTTTATCAACTGATATGGATGATTTCAAAGCAAGAATCGCTAAAATTATCATTGGTTACAATACAGCTGGTAAACCAGTAACTGTTAAAGATTTAAAAGCAGTAGGTGCTGTAGCAATGGTTATGAAAGATGCTTTAAAACCAAATTTAGTTCAAACTTTAGAGCATAATGCAATGTTTGTTCATGGTGGACCATTTGCGAATATCGCTCATGGGTGTAATTCATTGATGGCAACAAAACTTGCCTTAAGATTAGCTGATTATGTAGTAACAGAAGCAGGTTTTGGTGCTGATTTAGGAAGTGAAAAATTCATTGATATTAAATCAAGAATTGGTGAACTTCATCCAAAATGTATCGTTATTGTCGCTACTGTAAGAGCATTAAAAATGCATGGTGGACAACCAAAAGATGAATTAAAAGAAGAAAATGTTGACGCTTTACTAAAAGGTGTTGCTAACTTAGAAAAACATATCGAAACAGTACAATCATATGGTTTACCTTATGTTGTAGCAATTAATAAATTTGCTGCTGATACTGATAAAGAAAGAGAAGCTTTATTTGGATGGTGTCAAGAAAAAGGTGTTACAGCTGTTGAATCAGATGTTTGGGCTAATGGTGGAGCAGGTGGAAAAGAACTTGCAAATGCTGTTGTTGATGCCTGTGCACAAAATAAAGATTTCAACTTCATCTATGATATTAATGACTCATTTGAAGATAAATTACATAAAATTGTAACAACATGTTATGGAGCAAACAAAGCAGTATTAACTGAAGATGCTCAAAAAACATTAAAATTATTAAAAGAAAATGGTCTTGATAAATTACCACTTTGTATGGCAAAAACGCCAGCAAGTTTAACTGATGATCCAAAGGTGTTAGGAAGACCAACAGACTTTGATATAACAGTTAGTGAATTAAGAGTTTCAGCAGGAGCAGGATTTATTGTTGCCTTAACAGGTGCTGTAATGACTATGCCAGGACTTCCAAAAGTACCAGCTGCTGAAAGAATGGATGTTACAGAAGACGGTAAGATTGTCGGATTATTCTAAAATAAGTAATATTATTTAAAAGAGAGGTTTTAAACCTCTTTTTTTGTCGTACTAATGTTGTTTATTAGTAATATTTGATATAATAAGAAAACAAAGGAGCGATTTTTATGGGAATAGATATTACAATAAGTAAAAAAGGTTTATTTAATAAAGCATTAGATATTAATAGCTTTATTGAATTGCTTGATGAAAGTGATTATATTATTTTAGCAGGCGATTTTATTTCAGAAGAAATTCAAGAAGGTATGAAGTATCAAGGTGAACCATTAATTGTTTATGATAGTATTGAAATAGGACGTGGTTTTCAGATAATTCTTGAAAAGAAAGAAATCTTTTTAAGACTACCATTTTTATGTACGAATAAAGATATTGAATTGTTTTATAAATATACTCAAAAAATATGTGAAGCTATGAACATTACTAAATTTGTTCAGGATGGTGATGTCTACCGACTTGAGGAGATAAACAATGTTAGAGAATCAGCCATTGTAGATAATAGAAGATTCTTTAGAGATACCTTCTTTAGTGATGATGGTGAAGTTACTACTATTTTTGCAGCCTATTTTCCAATAAACATTGAAACAGCTTGGTTAGAAAGTATTAAGAATTTAGATACTATGCTACAATTAGAAAAATATGCAGAGTATTTAAATGACAAACAAAGACAGGACGTTTATTATGCTAGAAATTTGCTGTATGAATTAAAAAGTGGAAAAACAATAGGTATCTATGCATTGACTCAAGGAGTTGCTTCAGTTGTGCCAAAGGAGGCACTTGATTTTTTTACCAAGCCAGATATTCAATATGTAGCAGTTGTTCAACCAAGTGCAGGTGATGATGAGTTTGATAGCTTTGAAGTATTATTTGATGATTTTAAAAAAGTGATTGATCTAGATTGTTGTCCTCAGTTTGATGAAGCGACAGTCATTGTCGAATTAACTAGTGCTAATATTGAAAAATTAAGGGCATATCGATGTGAAGTAGAATAGTAATCTTAGAGGGAGATAGTTTATGGAAAATAAAATTTTATTCAAATTAAAAGAAATTGAAAAACAAGAAAATGTTAAAATAATATATGCTGTTGAATCAGGCAGCCGAGCATGGGGATTCGCTTCACCTGATAGTGATTATGATGTAAGATTTATTTATATTAGAGAACATAAAGATTATCTTCGATTAGATGAAATGAAAGATACAATTGAATGGCAATTAGATGAAACATTAGATATTAATGGTTGGGATTTAAAAAAGGCACTTAAACTATTGTATAAAGCAAATCCAACTTTATATGAATGGAATAGTTCAGTTATAATTTATCGGGAAAGTAAAGAATGGAAAGAAGTAACTCAGTATTTTGAAAACTATTATAATGCTAAAGCAATGTTATACCATTATTACAAGATGGCGTTATCTAATTATCAGGCGAATTTTAAAGGTAATGAGATTATTATAAAAAAATATCTATATGTTTTAAGACCTTTACTAGCAAGTCAATGGATAATTAATAAAAATAGTATACCACCAATACTTTTTGCTGATTTAGTAGAAAGTGAATTACCAAAAGAGTTAAGAGTAGATGTTAGTAATCTTTTAAAACTAAAAGAAGCAAGTAATGAAAAAGAAAAAATGCCTCGAATTATTATTCTAGATAATTTTATTGAGCAAAACTTAATAAAAATAAAACAATATTTAGATAATATGGAAGTTATCAAAAGTAATGATTATAGAGCATTAAATGAGTTATTTTATAAGCTTGTTAGAGGAAAGAATAATGAATGATATTCCAAATGCTGCTTTAAAAAGTATGAAAATTTTAAATGATGCAGGATACGAAGCCTATTTAGTTGGCGGATGTATTAGAGATTTATTAATGAAAAGGTCGCCAAAAGACTATGATATTACTACTAATGCTTTGCCTGAAGAAATGAAAGTAATATTTAAAGATTATCAAATTATTCCTACTGGATTGCAACATGGAACAATGACTATAATAATTGATAAATTACCATTAGAAATAACGACATTTAAATCTAATTCAAATGAGTATATTGATGATAAACAAATCAAATATGGAAGAGATCTAAAAGAAGATTTATCATGTCGTGATTTTACAATTAATGCACTTGCCATGGATATAAATAATGAAATATTTGATTACTTTGGTGGTAAAGCAGATATTGAAAACAGGATTATTAGATGCGTTAATTCTCCTATTTTAAGGCTTAAAGAAGATGGTTTAAGAATACTTCGCGCTTTAAGATTTGCAGCAGTGTTTAATTTTGCAATTGATGATGAAACATCTAAAGCTATTAAAGAGAATAAGAGTTTATTAAAAGGAATGGCAGTAGAAAGAATAAATGTTGAGCTCACAAAATTAATATGTGGAAAGAATGCTAGACAAATTCTAGAACAATATCAAGATATTATTACAGTTATTATTCCAGAATTAAAACCAATGATAGGTTTTAAACAATTCAATAAACATCACTGCTATGATGTCTGGCAACATACTTTAATTGTTTTAGAAAACTCAAGTGCTACACCAGTAATGCGTTGGAGTGCTTTACTCCATGATATTGGTAAGCCAGAATGTTTTAATAAAGATGAAAATGGAGTGGGTCATTTTTACCAACACGAAATAGAGAGTACTAGAATAGCTAGTGAAATTTTAGAAAGACTTAAATTTGATAATAAAAGTAAGGATATTATACTTAAGCTAATCAAAAACCATATGGATGAGATTATTCCGACCAAAAAAATTGTTAAGAGAAGATTAAGTAAATATGGAGAAGATATTTTTAGACAAATTTTGGAGTTAAAAAAAGCTGATATTATGGGGCAAGCTGAAAAATATCAGAATCGATTATTAGAAATCGAGAATGTTTATCAAATAATGGAAGAGATAATTTTAGCAGGAGCTTGTTTATCAATCAGTGATTTAAATATTAATGGTAATGATTTAATAGAATTAGGTTATCAAGGAAAAGAAATAGGTGAAATATTAAATAATTTATTGGACAATGTTATTGATGATAGACTTGAAAACGATAAAGAAGAGCTAGTACTATTTATAAAAGAAAAATATAATAAAGAAGGAGTTTCTTAAATGACAAAAATAGATTATAAAAAGGATTATAAAGATATTTATCTTCCTAAACAAAAACCTAGCATTATTAAACTAGAGCCAATGAAATATGTAACTATTGAATATTTAGGTGATCCTAGTGATAGTAAATATCAATCAGTAATGAGTGCTTTATATGGCTTTGCCTATACAATTAAGATGAAATCAAAAAAGCGAGATGATTATTATGAATATGTAGTCTTTCCTTTAGAAGGGATTTGGGATTTGCAAGATTACAGTCTTGATAAGTTAGAAAAGAGTAATTTTAAAGCAACAATGATGATTAGACAACCAGATTTTGTTGATGAAAAGCTCTTTGAAGAGTATCGTGAAGTATTACTGAGTAAGGAACAAGATCAAGCAGTTATTAAAAGAATTGAGAGTGCTAAGCTAGAAATAATTGATGAGGATTTATGCGTGCAAATCTTACATATTGGTAGTTATGATGATGAACCAGCAAGCTTTGCACTAATGGAACAATTCTGTCAGGAAAATGGTTATCGTCGTCTTAGTAAAGTACATAAAGAAATATATTTAAGTGATCCTAGAAAAGTAAGCAAGGACAAACTAAAAACTGTTCTTCGATTTAAGGTTGAGAAGTTATAGTTTGATATTAAAGGAGAGATATTATTAATAAAGAAAGATTTAATATAATTATTAGTGTTATCATTTTTTCAGTGGTATTTCTATTTTTCTTAAGTAGTAGTCAAGTAGAAAATATTAAAGGAATCATTATGTGTACTGCTAAAGGCTGTCGCGAAAAAATAGTCTTATTAGATAATTTAAAAATATTTTTAATGGTTATCACAAGTTTATATCTTAGTATTAGCTTTATTTACTATTTAGTAAAATTACCTAAAAAGCTAATCTATTTAATAAATATTATTTGGATTTTATTAACAGCATTTTGTTTAGTAATTATTCTAAATGATATTTTAATCTATTATCCCATCTTTAAAGATATTGTTAGGTTTATCTTTGTGGATTATGTTGCAGTTTATTATTTGTTTACTGTGGTTGCGAATTTGATAATATTTATTAATGTTAAGAATAGTTATTAATAAAAAAGTAATTACCATTTATTGAATGATAATTACTTTTCTTTTTAGGCTAGAATCTCTAAGATTACTTTTTTTAGCTTACCTGCTAGAAGATGATGATTATCTTCGTTAAGATGTTCTTGGTCAATTGGACTTACTTCAACATATTTTGAAGCATCAAAGAAATGCACTTTTTCTACTTGTGCTAGTTTTTCATATTCGCTAGCAAGCTCCAAAGCCACTTGATATGATTTTTCCCCGAAATCTTCATCAAAGGTATCTAAAACAATATCTTTACCCAAACATGGTGGTGCCATAATTAAAAGAGGAACCATATTTTCAGTATGTTCTTTAACTAATTGAATTACTGTTTGAAGACCATTTGCAATATCCTTACTACTATTATCAAAACATGTTTTACAATCATTAGTACCTAACATAATCACTATTAAATCTAAAGGCATATGTGAGCTTAGACAAGGCTGTAGATAGTCAGTTGCTTTTAGATTATAGCGTGTCGGATCCTTAAAGATTGTTGTTCTCCCAGGACAACCTTCCTCTACAATATGGTAATCATTACCTAAGATAGTTTGTAAGTGAGCAGGAAATCTTATTGTTTCATCAAATCGACCACTACCATCTGGTTTTAGTCCATAAGTATTTGAATCACCAAAAATTAAGATGCTTTTCATAATAATACCTCCACTTCTTTTTTATAGTTGTATTATAAACTAATTTTTATAAAAAAGCTTTATTTATCAGCA
>JAJDGJ010000009.1 GCA_030265585.1 Erysipelotrichaceae bacterium OttesenSCG-928-M19
ATGTGATATTATATTAAAGCGGACTAAACAATTAGTATGGAGGTAGAAACAATGGCGAAAGTATGTCAATTAAGCGGAAAAAGAGCTTTATCTGGAAATAAAAGATCTCATGCTTTAAATGCATCGAAAAGAAAATGGAATGTAAACTTACAAAAAACGACTGTCATGATTGATGGTAAACCAACAAAAGTTGTAGCAAGTGCTAGAGCAATTAGATCACTTAGAAAAGCAAACGTTTAAGCTATAAGTTAACTACTTATAGTTTTTTATTATTTAAGATGGAGGAATCAAGATGTCTCAATTACCAAGTTGCCCACAATGCAACTCAACGTATACTTATGAAGATGGCTTTTTCTTAATTTGTCCTGAATGTGGTCATGAGTGGCAACAAGAACAATCAAACAATGATGATAACGTTATTAAGGATGTTAACGGTAATGTTCTAGTTGATGGAGATACTGTTATCATTATTAAAGATTTGAAAGTCAAAGGAAGTTCAACTTCACTAAAAAAAGGAACTAAGGTTAAAAATATTAGATTAGTTGAAGGAGATCATGATATCAATTGTAAAATTGATGGTTTTGGAGCAATGGAATTAAAATCAGAGTTTGTAAAAAAAGCATAGACAATAAAACACTTTTAGTTTAAGTGTTTTTTTGATTATTTATGTACACATCTTTACGATAAACTGCTATAATAATAATGATAGGAGGTGTCTTTATGATTTATAATGCAGGTGAAAAACCAGGTGTTGGAACTTATGTTTGCACAGTATGTCAATATGAAGTAGAAATAAAAGATGCAAATGAGGAATTACCAATCTGCCCAGTATGTGGTGTTGAAACATACGAAAAGAAATAATAAACAAGAAGAAAACAAGATGAATGTTCATCTTGTTTTTATTTTCTTAATTTAACTTGTCTTTTATTAATTGCTTTATTTTTTTTATTTAATTTGTAATAATATGACTTTGTTGGTTTACCTTTTTTATAATAAGTAATATAATAATACTTCTTATTTTTCTTTGTTTGTTTGTATTCTTTAATACTATAAAGCTTTAATAAATGTTCGTTTGGTTTTGGCGCCTCACGATAAATCTTTCTTTGAAAAAGCTTTCCTTTTTTATAATAATATTTTTTCTTCCAATCTTTTGCTTTAGTAAGATCAGGATCAGTATTTTTTGTAATAAAATGATACTTTTTCTTTCCTTTAGAATAGCCAATTTCATGTTCAATATCATAAGCCTTATAACTATTATAAATATTTTTATAAACTATTTTACCATTGTTATACATATAATATTTTTCCTGATCAAATTTCTTATGTTTTTCCCAACTAGATCTATATAAGATAGCTCCTAACGTATTGTAAGTATATTCGATGCTTTTTTTAGGACTTTCAATACCATATCTAGCATATTTGCCATTATTTTGTAAGGTCATAGTATAAACCTTATTCTTATTTGATTCATCATAATAAGTCATACTATAGTCAGCATTAGCTTCCTTATTACTACTAGATTTCTCGACAATCACATTTTTGCTTACCTTATTTTCTGTTTTACTTGTTAATGTTTTTTGATTTTTTGGTAAAACTCTTTTATCCCATAAGCCATATGAATTAATAAAGTAATATGATTTTTGTTTGTTTGTAGTAGCGATATCAATAAAGGTTGCATAGTATTCCTTACTATTTTTTAAACGTTCACCTTGAATACCAGTTTTTTTAAGTTGTGTGTTTTTATATAAAACAACCTTTTTAAAAGTGTTTCTCTTACCTTTTAATGAATCGGAACAGCCGATTCCAGTGGTGTATAAAATATTATCCTCAGTCAAAATATAAGTAACTCTCTCATCTAAATAATAATCAATGATTTTTTTGTTTTCAATTAAATCATTTATCAATATTTTATTTCCAATACTAATATCCTTATTAGTTCCATTACCTAAATTTCCATTTTTATTTGTTCCATAAACTTCTAGAGTTTTTTTCTCTTCATCATAAATACTAATTACTTTTTTGTTCGACAAATTTTGTCCATTATCTTTGGCATTTATATTAATATTAAAATTAATAAATAATCCAAAACATATTATTACTATAAAATGTCTCTTCATCATAACCATCTCCCTAAGTAATTGTTTCTTTCCTTTAGTATACCTTATTTTATAGTATAGTCAATAAAAAAAGATTTAGCTGACAAAACAAATTTTGTCGTAAATCTTTCTTATTTTATTCAGTTTCAGGATTTAATAATTTTTCTCTAATTTTTTGATTTAACATTTCACAAAATTCAGGATTATCAGCTAAGTACTTTTTAACATTTTCACGTCCTTGGCCAATCTTTTCACCTTCATATGAATACCATGCTCCAGATTTTTCAATTATTTCAAGTTCAGCACCAACATCTACTAGCTCACCAGTTTTTGAAATACCTTCACCATACATTATATCAACTTGAGCTGTTTTGAAAGGTGGAGCAACTTTATTTTTTACTATTTTAATATTAGTACGGTTCCCAACAATATCTGTACCGTTTTTAATCGCTTCACTTTTTCTAACTTCAAGACGTACTGATGAATAGAATTTTAAGGCACGCCCTCCTGGTGTTGTTTCAGGATTTCCAAACATAATACCAATTTTTTCTCTAAGTTGATTAATAAATATAATAGTACACTCAGATTTATTTAATAAGCCACTAAGCTTTCTCATTGCTTTTGACATTAAACGAGCTTGTAAGCCTATTGTTTGATCGCTCATCTCACCATCTAATTCAACTTGAGGAACTAAAGCTGCTACTGAATCAACTACAATTAAGTCAATCGCCTGAGAGCTCACTAGAATCTCAGCTATTTCTAAAGCTTGTTCACCACTATCTGGTTGCGATAAAATTAATTCATCAATATTTACTCCTAAATTCTTAGCATAAACTGGATCAATCGCATGCTCTGCATCAATGAAAGCTGCTTTTTTTCCTTGTTTTTGAACTTCAGCTATGGCATGTAAACTAAAAGTTGTCTTTCCACTTGATTCAGGTCCATAAATTTCAATAATTCTTCCTTGTGGATAGCCCCCAATTCCTAGAGCTAAATCTACTGTTAATGAACCTGATGGAATGACTCCAATATCAACATGTGTTCGCTCTCCTAAAACCATTATGGCACCTTCACCATATTGTTTTTTTATTTGTTTTAGCGATGCTTCCAATTTAGCATCCATTTTTGTATCAGACATTTATTTTCCTCCTTTATATTATTAGCTCACTATTTAATAATTCCTTATTTTCTTAATGTATCTCTATTTTTTATAAAATAATCAATTCCTGAAGCTACTGAAATAAAAGTAGTCAAATAAATTAAATATAATAACCAATTGGCTAAGGCTACATCAGGAAAAGCAAATAGTAAAATTAAACATATTGTGACCATCTGAAAGACTGTTTTTAACTTACCATATTTACTTGCTGCCACAACAATATTGTTTTCCACACAAATTAAACGCAAAGCATCAACAATAGTATCTCTTGAAATCATTAAAATTGTTACTAATACTGGAATATGGTTAGTTGCAGTAAAGAAAATCAGCAAAGTATTAACCAGTAATTTGTCAGCTACAGGATCAAGAAATTTACCTAAATTAGTAATCGTATTCGTTGTTCGTGCAATATGACCATCAACTGCATCTGATAAAGCAGCTATTGCAAAAATTACTAAAGCAATTAAATAAGGTAGATACATTTTAAAACCAAATAAAGCAATGCTGTAATAATTTTGATAGGGAAATAATAAAACTATCAAAATTAACGGAATTAATATAATTCTAAAAATTGTTATTTTTGTTGCTGTATTTAACATATTATAAACCACCTTAAATTATGAAACCCCAACTTACTAGTTGAGGTTATTAATAACTATTTCAACACTTTTTACATAAAGTTACTCCACACAAAGTATCCTAAATATATTAATAATAGAATAATAAAGATAAATAAAGCATAGTCAACTATTTTATCCTTCTTTATTTTCTTAGCATCCTTTTCATCAATTTCAATTTTTGAATCGCCTAATGCTTTAGCAATTTTTAAATCCATTGATGTTTTTGTTAAATCCTGAGTAATTGCTTGTAAATCTTGTTCAGAATCTAAGTTCTTTTCTAATTCATTCAAAATTTGATCATTACTTTGACTAACTTCTTCGATTGTAAACTCAGGACGTGCCTCCACTGGATTAGTTTCAATAACTTTATCAATTTCAACAACTTTCTCAATATTTTCGCTAGGCTCAACTGGCATTTGAGCATCTGTCATAATATTATCATTAACTGGTAAGGTTTCTTCATTAATCGGCAAAGATGCCTCACTAGCATTAGAAACTGTTTCGATTTCTATACCATTAGTTAAATCAATAACAGCAGTAGAATCTAAGATAGAATCTCTGTTTTCATTAAAGAAATTATTTGTTGGATGTTCGGCAACAGTATCAAGTTCAGAAATATCATCTTTGGTTGCCTCAACATCATCATTAATCTTTTGAATATCATCTAAAAGTGAGTTGTTCAATAAGTTTGGATCTTCCTCAGCTTTTAACTCAGTATTGTTTTCAGGTTCAAGTTGTTCTTCAACCTCTTGAAAAGTTGGTGATTGCAGAAAAGATTCTGTAAATGATGGCTGAACAACATCTTCTCTTTCAGGTGATTCTAAGAAAGATTCTGTAAATGATGGTTGCATATTTGTTTCATTTACTTCAACAGGGTTTATAGCATCATTTAAATTTGTCATAGCAACATCATCGTTAACAAGACTAGTATCATCTTCTTTAGCACTAATTAAATCATCTAGCATTTGATTAGCCAAAATCTCATCTGGAATAGTCTCTTCTTCGTTACCTAGATTATTAGTATCTATTGGAGTCGCTTCTTCAAAGTACTCATTTAAATCAACTTCAACATTTTTATTGATTTCATCAATTAATTGATTAATTTCCTCATTTTCTATTTCCGGTTGTAACTGCTCTTCAATTATTTCAGTATTAACTTGTGATACTTCACCAACTGGATCTTTTTGAATTGGCTTAACATCATAATCTTGTAAATATTTTTTTACGATGTTTGGATCCATTTGTGTCTTGATTGGTTTTTCCTTAACCTCTACCGGATTTTCAATAAAATCCTTTATATCTGCTTGAAGATCATTTAAAACATCATTCTTATTCAATTTTAATAAATCAGCATAACTACCGACAAAGACTTGTTGATAAAATTCCTGATTCTTAAAAAATGAGAAATCACCATTCTCTATAGCTTCAATATAAATTTTTTGCACCTTTGTTGCCTTAACAACTTCATCTATTGACATCCCCTGCGCTAGACGCTGTTCTTTCAATAAATTTCCCACACTATTCATGTAATCACCTCTTGAGTTTAACTTGTTTATTCATATTTGATTATACCATATTATTATTTAACTACACAACAACATTACTATAACATATTTTTTCTTTTAAGAATTAAATAAATAACTGCTGTTAAGCATACTGAGAAAAATGAGACAAATCCAGTCGATTGAAATATTGCTGGTAATACCTCTAAATTTAAGTTTATTCCATAAAAACTAAAAATCATTGTTGGAACAGTTAATAAGATTGTAACACTAGCTAAGATTTTCATCGTATTATTCAAATTATTTGAAATCAAACTTGAAAACGCTTCTCTTAATCCCACAATAACTCCAATATTAATATCTGTCATATCGATCCCTTGGTTAATTTCAATTAATGTATCTTCTAACAAATCGCTGTCATCTTCAAAGCGATGCACCCATTGAAAACGATTTAATTTTTTTAAGACACTCTCATTAGAACGTAGTGCAGATTTAAAATATACTAACGTTTTTTCTAATGATAATAACTCAACAATTGCTTTGTTATCTGGCGATTTAGTCATTCTTTGTTCAATCTCTAAAGAAATTTTATCAATTTTTTGTAAAGCTTTTAAGTATTCTTGCGCCATATAATACATTATTTGAATCAATAGTTTATTTTTACGTAAAGTTGAAACTATTCTGATATTTCGATTAACCAAATTATTGATACAACTTACACTTTGCGGAGCAATCGTAATAACATAATCATCTAGAATAACAACTCCTAAAGGCACCGTATCATAATATAAGTTTAATTCATCATCAAATGATTCGTTTACAACATTAACCACAATCAAGTATTGATTATCTTCTCTTTCTAAACGAGGCATCTCTTCTAAATCAAGTGATGCACTCAAAAAATCGTAGTGGCACTGTGTCTTCTTAAAAACCTGCATCATCTCTTCTTTAGTTGGGTCCTCTAAATGAATCCAACAATCTGGTTCAATTTGCGTAATAGAATCTAACTTTATCCCATTGTTTTTATAAATATTAAGCACTCTACCACCACCTTATTATTTCTTAAATATCTAAATATCATAAGCCATGTTCTGTTCTCTAATTTAGAGCGACAATCATTTATCTATGTATTACTACATCCTAGTATAAGTTCATTTCCCTATAACTAAGTGCCCCTACCATAATTTGGGTTTCTCTTTTGTGGGGTTTACCTCGTTCCATTTAAAGAGTTTCCTCCTTAACTTCGTCACTGTGGCACTTTTACAGACGCCATCCCTATCGATTGACTTAGGATTTTGTTCAGCCTTCAGTATTACTACTGACTAGATTTATTGTTTCATCTAGCACAATCACTACAAACATCGCAGTTTGTAAGAGCATGGACTTTCCTCTATAATCTAAAATTACAGCGATTGTCTCAATTTAGATATTTTATCCTCTTATTTTTCTTGATTATATACTTCTTGTTCTAACTTAGATAATCTTTTTAAAATATCAATGGTATTAATTTGTTCTGTTGGTACCATTTCATTTGAAACAACTTGATTTTTAAGTGTCTCATCAATTTCTTTGATTAAATCTTCATTAGTTTTTTGTAATGCTCTAATATGTTCCTTATATTCAGCAACAATTTTTTCAAACAATAAATAATCCTCATAGACAATATCTAAAAAGACATCAACTTGTTTAGCTGAATAACCCTTGATATCAACATCAAATTCTTTATCTAAGATTACTTCACTATTTAATTTCAATTGTTCCATTTTATCACCTCTTATTATATTGTCATTATCCTTATATATTATACATTTTTACGAAAGTGTTTTCAAGTGAAAGTATTTCATTTATAATATAAAAAAGGAGTGTTGAAGATGATTAACTATCCAAATCAAAAAAAAGAAGGAACTAATAATAATAAAAATGATAATAGTTCTAATCGTGGAATGTCATTAGAACAAGATTTAGACTATACTAACAAATATTATTTACATCATAATATTGCGAATATTCATAAAAAACCCACCCCAATTCAAATTGTTAAAGTAGATTATCCCAAAAGACAAGCAGCTAAAATAACTGAAGCCTACTTTAAGCTGCCTTCAACAACAGATTACAATGGTATCTATCAAGGAAAATACCTTGATTTTGAGGCAAAAGAGACAAGAAACAAAACAAAATTTATCTTTACTAATATCCATAAGCATCAAATAGAACACTTAAAAAGTGTTATCTATCATGGTGGGATTGCTTTTTTCATTATTAAATTTACTTCATTTAATGAGGTCTATTTACTTAGTGCACAAATTGTGATTGATGCGATAAATAGTGGCGCTAAATCATTAAGTTATGATATAATTAACGCCGAAGGTTTTTTAATAAAACAAGGTTATCAACCACGTCTTGATTATTTAAAAGCAATCGATCAATTAATAAATTTGAGGTGAAACAATGAACAATAGAAATCCAAGACAAAGTCTAATTGACAAAGTAAATGATTCTAATATTCATGGAGAGTATGAAGAATATAACCCAATTATTGATCACGAAGAAATTCCCCTTCAAAAAATAAAAAAACAACGTAGAATATTTAATAATCGATTTTTTAATAATATATGGCAAACCTTTTTTTCTAGTAAAGATATTGAAAGCAAACCATTACGTTATTTTGATCGCTTTTTAAAAATTAGTTTTAATATCGGATTGGTAGCTTTTCTAGCTTTTGCAGTAATTATCATTACTAGCCCTAATCAATATACTAAAGAATTAATTTATCGTAAAGATGATACTTTAGTTTATGATAGTAAGAACAAATTAATTGGTAAAATATCGCAGCAACGTGCTGATGGAGAAAATGTTCAAAATATTACGTATGATCAAATGAACCAAGGCATTATCAACTCTGTTGTTGGTACTGAAGATGCTGGTTTTTTTAAACACCATGGTTCAGATATTTTAAACACTGTTGAAAATGGTTTTAAATCAATTGTATTAAGAAATTCAAGTGCTGGTGGTAGTTCCATTACCCAACAAATCATTGGTGAAAGTCATGTTGGAAGAATTGGTAACTCATCAATTACTAGAAAAATCAGAGAAATCTTTCTTTCAGGAATTGCTGAAACCCAATTGTCTAAAACACAGATTTTGGAATCATATTTAAATTATTTTGGATTTGGACAAGGAAATGTTAGAGGTGTTGAATTGGCTAGTAAGTATTTTTTCAACAGTCATGTTACTGATTTAGATTATATTCAATCTTCTATTTTAGTAGGTACATTAAATATGCCTTCAGCTGCTAATCCTCTAGGAACAGCAACTGAAAATGGTTATGTTAATGAATCACAAAACCGCTTGGAAACAGTGCTTCTCGCTAATAAAAATCAAGGTTATTTAAAAGATAGTGAGTATTATTTATTACAACAAGTACAGGTTGCTAACGAAGTCGATTTTAATAAAACAACAACTTCAAATCCTTATCAAGCTTATATTGATGTCGTCGCTAAAGAATTACAGGAAAAATATAATGTTGATCCTTTTGTAAAGTCATTAAAAGTTTATACGAATATGGATACTAGTGCACAAAAATATGCTAATGAGATAACTAATAAAGAACATGTCTATGTTCCAAATAATAAACTTAATTTTGGTTTTATGGTTTCAAAAACACAAACTGGTCAGATTGTTGCCTTAAGTGGTGGAAAGCAATATCGAAAAAGTGGCGCTTATCTATTCAATAATGCCACTGATAATAAACAGCAGCCAGGTTCAGCCTTTAAGCCAATCATCGACTATTCCCCAACCTTTGAGTTTTTACATTGGTCTGATCGAACACCAATTAGTAATGCAGCCTATAAATATCCTAATACAGGAGAAAGTGTTAGTAACCACGACAATCAAGTCGGTGGTGTTTACACAATGGATCAAGCGCTAGCAAACTCTCGTAACTTAACTGCCTTACGTGCTATGGAAGCTGTTTATACTGAAGTTGGCTTTGATAAATTAACAGAATACTTAAATCGCTTTGGTTTTAATTTCAGCTCTAGTGAAGTTGTTCCTGCCTATGGTTTAGGGGGATTAGAAACTGGTGTGACACCAAAACAAATGAATGCTGCTTATCAAACCTTTGGTAATGGTGGTTATTATATTGAGCCTTATACCATAAGACAATTCAGTGATGAAGATGGTAATGTCACAAAATATAGTACTGAGAAAAAACAAATAATTGATGAGAAAACTGCTTTTATGACTTCAACTACATTAGAACGTTCTACTAAAGTATCTGGAAGCTATGTTGGAACAGCAAACTACAATGCTTCACCATATGCAGCAAAAACAGGAACTTCGAACTGGGATGAAAGCGGTGAACAATATGGTATTCCTAATCTATCACCAAAAGATACTTGGTTTGCTGGTTATACAACTGAGTATACGATGAGTGCTTGGGGAGGCTATGATACTAAAGAAATCAAAAAAGGATACTATCCAGATTATGCTAGTGGCGCTCATGATTACTCAGCTAAAATATGGGGAGCTATGATGACTAAATTAGCAACCGGAAAAGAAAAATCATATTTGGAAATGGATTTACCAGAAGGTATTGTTGAAAGATCATTTGATACTAAAACTCCACCTCCATACAAAACATCATATTATTCAGGTTATAATAATAAAGCATATTTTTACTCGGATAATGTTCCAAAGGGTTATTCAAATACTTATGATAACTCTGATTTAAAAACCTCGTTATCGGTTTCTGGTTCTAGAATAAGAGCGAAATTTAGTGAAGCACCTACAAACTATCTACAAACTTTAGTTGTTGGTTCACAATCAGCTAGTGGTTCTAGTACTTTAACATTGAACGCTAATGACTATGACATTGTTACTGCCTATTTTACTTACAATGGAAAACAGTATGCGACAACTTCAAAATGTTATTATAGTGGTAAACTGTACAATAGTTGTCCTAAAAAGAAAAATAATAATGAAGACAATAATAATGATGAAGAAGAATCAATTGAAGAAACTGATCCTGAAACTTCAGCATTTAATTTCTTTCCCAATAGCAGCGTCTTTGGTATCGCTTTTAAAAACTTTTAATATTTGGTGTTCATTTAAATATTTTTATATGGTATAATTAAAAATATTTAGTACTAAGGAATGAAGTTATGAAAAAAAGAAATATTAAAAAGAAAACAAAAAAATCTTTACCAATAAAAATTCTTGATATTTTTTTAAATATCAGTTTTTTTGGTTGTCTTATTCTTGGCGGCTATTTTATCTACTCATATACCCAACTACCTGCCTTGGAAGTTGATAATATGATTCGTCCTAATGATAGTTATGTTTATGATAGAAAAGATCGCTTAATTGGTACGATTTCACGTAAAAAAGAAAACCAAGAAAATATTAGTTACAACGCTATGAATCAATCAATCATTAATACTTTAGTTGGAACTGAAGATTCAACATTCTTCACTCACAAAGGTATCGATATTATCAATACGGCCGAGAGTGCTTTAAAATCTGTAACTGGAACAGTAAAATCTGGTGGTAGTTCAATTACGCAACAAATAATTGGTTGGTCACATTTGGATCGTAATGAAAGAACTGTTTCTAGAAAAGTTAAAGAAATTCTCTTAGCCTTCAAAGTTGAAAGAGAAATTGATAAAAGTGAAATCATGGAATTATATTTAAACTATTTCTTCTATGGTAAAAATAATATTCATGGTATCGAAAAAGCAAGTGAGTTTTTCTTTAATAGAAACGCTTATGAATTAGATGTTGTTCAATCAGCTTTAATGACAGGAACCCTAAACTCACCTTCGACCTATAATCCTTTAGGTACTTACGATAGTGCAACAAAAACATATACTAATTATTCAAAAAATCGCTTAGATAATGTTTTATTAGCTAATAAAAACCAAGGTTATATTCCAACATCAGAATATTTTTTACTACAACAAGTTCAAGTCGAAAATACTGTTGAAATTAATGATATTACTAAATCAAATAAATATAATTCTTATATTGATTTAGTACGTCGTGAAATGGAAGATAAATATAAAGTTGATTTAACAACAACTTCAACAAAGATTTATACTAATATGGATGTTAAAGCACAAAAACATGCTGACAATATTATTAAAGGTAAAATAGCTGGTGCTGAATTACCTGAAAAGGATATGAACTTTGGCTTTGTATTATCTGATACACAAACCGGAGCAATACGAGCTGTTGGTGGTGGAAAACAATATCGTAAAGGTGGCTCAATGCTATTAAATAATGCGATTGACTTAAAACAACAACCTGGTTCTGCTTTTAAACCAATTATTGACTATGCACCAACTTTTGAGTTTCTTCATTGGCCTAATAAAGCACCAATTAGTAATGCTGCGATGAAATATCCGGGAACTAATACATCAATTAGAAACTATGATGGAACAACTGGTGGTGTGATGACAATGGATAAAGCCATTGCAACTTCAAGAAACTTAACGGCAGTTCGAGCTATGGAAGCCGTCGTTAATAAAGTTGGTTTCGATGGCTTAAACAAATATTTAACTGCTCTAGGTTTTGATTTTAAAGATAGCGAATTAGCTTATGCATATGCTCTTGGTGGTACTAAAACTGGAGTTAGTCCAGTCCAAATGAATGGTGCATACCAAGCTTTTGGAAATGGTGGCTATTATATTGAACCATGGACAATTAGATATTATACTAATGAGGATACTGGTAAAAAGATTGTTAATCCAACTAAACCAGTCCAAGCAATTGATAAAAGAACATCATTTATGATTTCCAATACTTTAGAAACTTCAACTAAATCTTCAGGTTTATTAGCAGCTGCTAACTTTGGTGGTATTCCTTATGCTGCTAAAACAGGAACATCTAACTGGGGTACTGAAGGTGCACAATATGGTATTCCTAACCTTTCCCCTAAGGACTCTTGGTTCTCAGGTTATACAAGTCGCTATACTTTATCAGTATGGAGTGGCTATGATGCTAAAGGGATCAAAAAAGGTAAATACCCAGCTTGGGGTCGACAACATGATTATGCTGCTATTATTTGGGGTTCTATGATGAGAAAAATGAGTAATGGTAAAGAAAAATCATACCTGAATGCAAAAGTACCTGAAGGAATCGTTCAATCTTCATTCGATCCAAAAACACCAGCACCATTTAAATTCCCAGCTGGTTCGGGAGATGTTGGTTATTTCTATACAGATAATCTACCAAGTGGAACGGCTAAGCCAAATGTCGAAGAAAGTGATTTTGTAATCACAGCTTCATATTCTAATGGTAAATTGACTGTTTCATTCAAAGATGTTGATGTTACAGGTGTCAAACAAACAGTTAAGATTGGCAGCAAGACTGCTAATTCTGGTGGCACTTATAATATGAAAGAAGGCCAAGCCTTCACCGCATATTATACTTATGATGGCAAAATATACGGCACAATAAGTGGCTGTGTTAAAAATAATAAACTTACAACAAAATGTTAACTTAAGAAGAATGATTACCAAATTAATCATTCTTTTTTTATACGCGTAATTTTTTAAAAGCAACATTTTCCTATACTATGCTAATTTCAAAAAATAATTGCGTAATCATTAAATTTACTATATAATAAGTCTTACTAAACTTTTAGTTTTATAATATAAACAAAGGAGGATGACAATGAAAAAATTAATTGAGTTAAAAAACATTTCTAAAGCATTTGATGAAAATCAAATCTTAGAAGACTTCAACTTATATATTAATGAAAATGAATTCATAACTTTAGTAGGCCCATCAGGATGTGGAAAAACCACCTTATTAAGGATTATTGGTGGTTTTGAAAGTGCTGATAGCGGTCAAGTTATTTTTAATAACAAAGATATTTCTCTATTGGATGCTAATGAGCGTCCTATAAATACCATCTTCCAAAAATATGCATTATTTCCTCATTTAAATGTCTATGATAATATTGCTTTTGGTTTAAAGATGAAAAAGAAAACAAAAGAAGAAATTGATGAGTTAGTCAATTGGTCATTAAAATTAGTAAACTTAGAAAAAATGAAGACACGCTCTATCGATCGTCTTTCTGGTGGGCAGCAACAGCGAATTGCTATTGCACGAGCGATTGTTAATAAACCTAAAGTATTGCTTCTTGATGAACCTCTAGGAGCTTTAGATTTAAAACTACGTCAAAATATGCAATATGAATTGAAGGAGCTTCAACAAGATCTTGGTATTACCTTTATCTATGTAACCCATGATCAAGAGGAAGCCTTAAGTATGTCTGATACTGTAGTTGTTTTAAATGATGGAATCATCCAGCAAATTGGAACTCCTGAAGATATTTATAATGAGCCAAAAAATCGTTTTGTGGCAAATTTTATTGGTGAATCAAATATTATTAAAGGCAGATATCTAGGCAATAAATTAGTAGAATTTGAGAATACTATTTTTGAATGCGTTGATACTAATTTTGTAGTTGATGAACCATGTGATGTTGTCATAAGACCAGAAGACTTTGATGTTGTTCCTTTAAAACAGGCTAAACTTACAGGTATAATTACTGATAAAGTTTTTAAAGGAGTTCACTATGAATTTTGTATTGATATTAATGAAAAGGAATATATTGTTCATGCTTATGAAGACAAAGAAATTGGCGATCAAATTGGTTTAAGTGTTGATCCTTTTGAAATCCATTTAATGAAGGTTAACGAAAATGAAAACACGTAATATTAGTTTACCACTCTATCTCATTTGGCTTTTTGTCTTAGTCTTTATTCCTTTTTTAATAATGTTATTTTTATCATTCACTAAAACTCGAGGTCTTGATTTCTCACATTTAGTTTTTTCTTTAGATAATTTTAAAGATATCTTAGATCCTATCTATTTTGATGCTTATGTGAATTCAATTGTTCTTTCAGCAATTGCTTCTTTATTGTGTCTATTAATTGGTTATCCTGTAGCCTATATTTTAACTAACTTAAAAAGTAATAAGTTAAAGAATATCTTACTAGCAATGTTTATTTTACCAATGTGGTCTAATATGTTACTGCGTATCATCGGGTGGGAAATACTATTTAATCCCCATAGTATTCTCAACAGTATTGGCATTAGTTTTGATTTAATTGGTAGTCCATTAGCAATCATCATTGGGATGGTCTCAACTTATTTACCATTAATGATTTTTCCAATTTATACCTCACTAAACAAACTAGAGAGCTCACTTCTTGAAGCAAGTTATGATCTAGGGGCTAGTAAGTTTCAAACTTTTAAAAGTGTTATTCTTCCACTATCTTTACCTGGTATTTATAGTGGTCTAACAATGACTTTTCTACCAAGTGCCACTAACTTTGCTTTACCAGAAAGACTAAGTGGAGGCAATATCAATCTTTTAGGAAATATCATCAATAGTAATTTTGGTAAATCATTTAATTATGGTTTTGGTAGCTTGTTATCAGTAATTTTAATAAGTGTTATTTTTGTTTTAGTCTTCTTTATCAATCGTAAAGACAAGGATGGTGATTTATTATTATGATGAAAAAATCTAGTAAAGTTTTATTAGTTATCTTAGCTTTAGCTGTTTTATATATACCCATTTTAATAATTTGTTTTTTATCATTTAATGATTCACTACGACCATATGAATTTAGTGGCTTTACTTTAAAATGGTATAGTGAAATTTTTGCAGAAAAAACTTTATATGAAGCAATCATTAATTCTTGGATAATTGCCTTGTTTGCTACTGCTATTTCAACCATCTGTGGCACTTTCATTGCAATTAGAATAAGTAAACTCAAACAAAAACATCGTCAGACTGTTATGTTTTTAAATAATTTGCCGATTGTTAATGCTGATATTGTTACTGGTATTTCACTGATGATTATCTTCAGTATCTTAGGTCTTCATTTTGGAAAATACACAATGTTATTAGCTCATATCTTCTTTTGTATTCCCTTTGTTGTTTTAAGTGTCTTACCACGCTTAAAAATGATGGATGAAAATAGTTATGATGCCGCACGTGATTTAGGTTGTACACACCTCCAAGCTGTTTTTAAAGTTATTATCCCTGCTATCAAAGTAGGAATAATTAGTGGCGCCTTAATTGCTTTTACGATGAGTATCGATGATTTTATTATATCCTATTATACAACTGGTGATGGTTTTTCCAACTTCTCAACATGGATTTATTCACGCTTAAATCGACGCTCATTTTCACCAGCAGCCTATGCTTATAATACAATCATCACTTTTGGTTTATTAATTATTTTAATTTATATTAATTTAAATAGTAAAGGAGACAACAAACATGAGAAAAAACATTAAACTATTACTATCTTTTCTTCTCATTAGCTTCCTTATTGGCTGTAGTCCTAATACTAAAAACGAAAGTCTCTACATTCTTAATTGGGGTGATTATATTAATTATGATCTTCTCGATAAATTTGAAAAAGAATATGATGTTGAAGTAATCATTTCTGAAGTGGAATCTAATGAGGCTATGTATGAACAGATTAAAATGAATCGAACATCTTTTGACATTGCAATTCCTAGTGATTATATGATCGACCAATTAGAAAAGGAACATCTTCTTAAAGAAATTGATTATAGTTTATTAAAGAATTATGATAAGAAAATGTTTTCTACTATATCTAGTGAACATGCTCCTGAATCAAAGAACTTTATTCCCTATTTCAATGGAACGATTGGAATTATGTACAGTACAAAAAATATTAAGGATATCAAAAAAACCATTGAAGCTAATGGTTGGTCGACACTTTTTGATGATGGTTTAATTAAGAATGCTAAAGTTGGTATGTATAACTCAAGTCGTGATGCTTTTGCAGCTTCACTGCTTCATCATAGCTATAGTCTTAACACAAACAATGATAGTGAACTAAATCAAGCCTATAAAAGTCTTAAAAACACTAAATACAATGTTTATGGTGATGATAATCTAAAAAAGAATATTGTAACGGGAAATCTTGATTATGCTTTAGTATACTCTGGTGATTATTATGAAGAGCTTATCGTAGCAACTGAAGAAGAGCGTACGATTAATTTTGGCTACTATGTTCCCAATAATACTAACTATTGGCAAGATGGTATGGTTATTCCTAAAGATGCTAAAAACTATGAACTTGCTCATACTTTCATTGATTTTATGCTTGAAGATGAAAATGCAATAGAAAATACTGAATATATTGGCTATGCATCACCTATCAATAGTGTTATGGACTATTTAGAAAGTGATAATGAATATGATTATTTAACTAGTGATCCTTTTTATAATCCAAATGAAATTAAGAACTTAAAACCTGAATCATTTAAATTTCTTGGTATTGAATATATGATAAAATTAGAAGAATTATTTACTAAATCAAAAAGTTAAGTATTGGTCTTTACTAATACTTTTTTTATAACTTTATAAATACAATAACCAATTAGATAACCAATTATATTTAAAAAAAGATAGTATAAATTAAACTGCATACCTAAAATTGGCAATAATTTAATTAAAGTAAAAGTAAGTAAAATTATTATAAAAAACTTGTGCCTTTTAAAAATATAATAAAATAAGAAAAAGAGCAATAAATTTATATGTGAATAAACCATAAAATATGTATGCATACTACTTAAAGGATAGTTGATTAAATTGTAAAAATAGAAAGCTAGCTTAGATAAGAAGTTAGCATCAATAATATCATTTTGAGCAATAAACACTTTCATAATACCAATAATAATTAGTAAATAAACTACTTTTAAAGCTATTACAAAAAAGATATGTTTACGTTGCAACACTAAAAATACTATTAAACAAGCTAATAATAAACTTGCATTAATAGAGAGACTAATATTTTGAAAACTAAAGATTTATAGTTGATAAAAAAAGATTTGTTTTAACATTTTTATAGACTCCAATCATTTTTATTATAGCATAAAAAAAATAAGCATTTAGCTTATTTTTATTGTTTTATTTAAAACCATTACGATTGGCGGTACCACGATTACAGCTGCAATTATTTCTAAAACACTATTAATACTAAAGACAGCCATTAAAACTTGAGTAAAGCCTTCTGGAAATGAGTGTCTTGCAAAAATAAAGATCATTCCTAAAACCATTACCGTATGTAAGAATGTTGCAATAGCACTCGTTAAAGCTAAAGCAAAGGTCTTATTATTTATTACTTCAACTAATTTTTTAAAGAGATAAAAAGCGATTAAAGCAAATAGAATTCTTGGTAAAACACTGACTAATGGATTTTGAAAAACAATGTCAGCAATACTACTTGGTCTAAACATTGCTACTAACCAACTTGATACCCCAAAAGTTGTTCCTGAAATAAGCGCTAGACTACGTTCATTAAAAGATATTGAGCCAATTATTGTTGGAATATGGATAATTGTTATTGCCATAACCCCAACTTGAATATAGCCTAAAAAAGGTACTGCCGCCATTAATAAAATAATAGCGATGATCATGGCACTAAAAGCCATTTTTCTTGTTTTATTCATTTGTCCTCCCACTATCGTCCATTATAGGTACGATGTTTCAAATATTTTTTTGACTTCACTATCTTCAAGCAAACGATATTCACCCAATTCCAGTCTATTATCTAGCTCTAGATTGCCAATTTTTGTTCGTTTTAATTCAATAACTTCCATATTAATTGCTTTGAACATCCTTTTTACTTGATGAAATTTACCTTCTTCTATTATCAGCTTTACTATTGCATAATCAACGCATTGTTCAATTAGCTCTACTATTGCAGGAAGGCATTGTAAGCCACCATCAATTATAACACCTTTTTCTAATAAAATAAAGGCAGAGACATCTATTTGTCCCATCAATTTTGCATAGTAAGTTTTTTTGATTTGTTTTTTTGGTTTAGTAATGTTGTGTGCAAAATCACCATCATTAGTAATCAATAGTAATCCAGTTGTATCAATATCTAAACGGCCAACACAAAATAACTTATTGACATTATAATCAGCAATTAAATCAAAGACAGTCGCATGGATTTCATCATGATTTGCACAAACATAATCTTGAGGCTTATTCATCATTAAATAAAGTTTATCCTGATGATTAACAATCTCATCATTAACACTAACAATACTCTTGGTTTCATCTAATTTAAAATCATCATCTTTAATAATAATATGATCAACTTTAACAAAGCCTAAGCGGATCAACTTTTTCACTTCTTTTCTAGTGCCATAACCATTATGAGCTAATAGTTTATCTAATCTAATCATACTGAACTCCTAAAACACCAAATACTCTCGTAATAATATATTTTGGAATCAATTTCAAACGCAAGGCTATCACTAAATAAATTCCTGCTCCTAATAAATAAAGTAAGACTGTTTCGGCAAAGACACCACTGAAAGTTGTCGTACTAATTAAATTAGCTAGAAAACTTATAATTAAAAACATTATTGAACTAGCTCCAAAGCTTAAAAATAAAGTTGCAAAGAATTTTTTGTATTTTAGTTTGAAAAGGTTCTTTAACACAATCATTGATGGAACAGTTGATAGCAAACATGCTAAAATACTTGACATTGCTAGTCCCATAATACCAAAATACTTAACTAAGAAGAAAGTTGCTAAAATCTTAACTGTTGTCGCAAAACCAATAAAAACCAAGGCTCTCTTACGCTGTGATAATGATAACATCATATTATCAACAATAATTGAGAAAGTATTAATAATAGCATAGATAGCAAAGTAATTAAAAATATATGAGCCATAATCAGCATTCTTACCACCACTAATTACAAAGAATGTTTCATAGCTAGCAGCCATCATTAGTAAAGCTATGGGTACTAATACAACAATTGTACCTTCCATAATATTCATAATTAACTCTCTAATTTTTAAAATGTCTCTTTGAGCATACGCTTCAGCTAAATGAGGTACTAGGGCAACTGATAAACCCGTACTTATCGTCATTGGAATCGTTAATAATTTATTAACACTAACACCATATATAGTATAAAACTCAACAGCATCATAAGTTGTAAAACCATTGGCAACTAACCCTCTAATTGTATACATCAAATCAATTAGATCATTTGATTGCGCTAATAAAATAACCATTATATATGGCAAAGCAATTGAAAATAATTCTTTATATAAAACCTTCGTTGGTATTTCCTTATTAGTTTGAGCTTCTTGACCTTCTAAATAATAATTATGAAATAATTTACGTAATTGTCGATATTTATTGACTAAATAAAACAATGAAAAAACACTACCTAAAGTTGCACAAAAAACAGCAAAATAAACAGCAAATAAATTAGAAACAATACCGCCACCTGCTAAAAGTAGAATAGCTAAAATAAATGAGGAATTAATAAATTGTTCTACTAATTGAGACATTGAAGAAATTTTAATTTCCATATACCCTTGAAAGAAACCGCGAATAACACTAATAATTGGCACAAAAATTAATGCCAGGGCAATAATTTTAATTCCTGTTGAGACATTAGCAATTATCTGAGGCTCTGTACCATTAGTAACAATAATATTAGCTAATGGTGCCGATAAAATAATTAATCCTGAAGCACAAATAATCCCAATGACAAACATTAATAAAACATTGGCACGTAGTAATTTAAAACTAACTTGATAGTTTTTATGGGCATTATATTTGGCAATCATATTAGCTGTTGCAAAAGGAATCCCTGCTGTTGCAATCAATAAAACATAGGCATAAATACGATAGGCAGAGGTAAAAACAATCTGCTGTTCTACTTCTAAGAATTTATTAAAAGGAATTAAATAAATAAAACCTAAAACTTTTGAGAGAAAAACAGCAATTGTGCCCCATAAAGCACCTTTTAGTAGTGAGTTTTTGCTCATTAAATCACTTCCTTAAATCTAGTATATTATATCACAATCATAATTAAAGACAAAGCTCTCTTCTACCATTACAATATTTATTCTTAATTATTTATGAATATTAAAAAAGATACTCTAAATTGAATATCTACTAACTATTTTAATTATTGAAACTTTTCATTAAACATAAATAAAAAAAGAAAAAATTGAAATTACTAATAATATATATGTCCAATATTTTAGAGGAATAAAAAATAAACTATCATTATCTTCAAAATAAAATTCTTCATTTGTTTCAGCATCAATATAGAGTTTTTTAGGACGACTAGCAAGCCAAGAAACAAAAAAATAATTTATTATTGCACACATAAACATGCTTAGTGCTGTTACTTTAGCATCAGAAATTGTAATACCTACTAAATCAGTAAGACCATAGACAATTCCAAAACAAAGCATAAAAAATATTAAAATTAAAAATCCCTTCCCACTCCAAATTATCATAAATAAATCTCCTTAATTAATTTAAAATAAAAGCATGTAAATCGCATAACATCCTAAAATATAAGTCCAATACTTCATTGGAATAAAAAATAAACTATCTTCACTTTTAAAAAACCCTTCTTCATGGTTTTCACTATCAAGGTATTCCTCATTAGAATTTTGACCAAATTTCAAAACAAATATATAATTTGCCCAAGCACTTAAAGCACTACCTATTCCTAGAGATTTCCTAATCCCTATTACATAGCCTAGCCATTCTCCACCAACAAAAACAATACCAATAAAAAATACTAAAAATAATACCGTTATTATTCCTTTACCACGCCAAATTATCATCATATTTCTCCAATTTTATTATATTTATATTAATGATATCAAATAAAACTAAACTAAACAATAAAAAAGTGCCTATTCACGATAAGCACTTATACCACCTTTTAAATTAGTAACTTGATAACCTAATTTACTTAAATAATCACACGCAGTAGCTGAACGCATTCCACTAGCACACATTATATAATATTGTATCTCTTTCTTTAAATACTTATCAGGATTATTCAATAAGGTTTCTAGTTCAATATTTTTAGTACCTTTAATTTTACTTACTTGATACTCTTCTTTAGTTCTAACATCAATAATATTTGGATTTTTCATTTCTTTAATTTCATTGATATTAATTTGTTCAAAGTTCTTCTTAAAAAACACTATTTCTTTCTCTCCTTACAATAAATTATTTCTTAAAATATTCATGGTATAGCTTATAACCACCACTTAAGTTATATATCTTTTTCTTAAAACCATTCTCTTTTAAAATACGCGCTGCTAAATGTCCTCTTAACCCTACTTGACAAGTAATATAAATATCCTTACTAAAGTCTATTTTATCTAAATTAGCTCTAAGATTATCAATATCAAAATTAATTGTCTCAGGGATATGACCTAAATTATATTCATATTCCGTTCTGACATCAACAAATTGAGCATCTTTTAAGTTAGCAATATCCTGAACATAAAATGGTTCAAACATACCGCGTTCAATATTTGTTGCCACATAACCGATAATATTAACTGGATCTTTAGCACTTGAAAATGGTGGTGCATAACATAATTCTAAATCAGGTAAGTCATCAATTGTTGCCTTAAATTTAATTGCCGTGGCAATTACGTCGATTCTCTTTTCTGTTCCTTCTTTACCAAAAGCTTGAGCACCTAGAACTCTCTTTGATTTAGCATCATAAACCAATTTCAATGTAATATCACTTGCATCAGGATAATAACCAGCATGGTTTGCACGATGAACATGAACACTTTTAACATCATAGCCTTGTGCTTTAGCACTAGCTTCATTTAAGCCAGTTGCTGCAGCTATATTATCAAAAATCTTTACTACTGAGCTACCAAGTGAACCATTATACTTTGTTTCAATACCATTAATATGATCCGCAATCAATCTTCCTTGGCGATTAGCTGGCCAAGCTAGAGGTATTTTAGTTGGTTGTTGACTAACAAAGTTTAAAACCTCAATTGCATCACCACCAGCATAAATATTAGGATCAGATGTTTGATTATATTCATTAACTTTAATAGCTTTAGTAACACCTAATTCTAACCCAGCTTCTTGAGCCAATTTTGTTTCAGGTGCAACACCAATCGCCATAATATTTAAATCACTGCTCAAAATACTATCATCACTTAAAATAACTTTTTTACCTTCGTTCTCAAATTTTTTAACAGATAAACCAAGTTTAAAATCAATGCCCTTTTTAGTCATTGCATTTTGAATTAGCTTAGCCATTTCATCATCAAATACTTTCATCACCTGAGTCGCTAAATCAATTATTGTTACTTTAATTCCTAAATGATTTAAGTTTTCAGCCATCTCTAAACCAATAAATCCAGCCCCAACAACAACAGCTTCCTTAATATCATTATTAGTAATATGAGCTTTAATTTGATCTGTATCTGGGATATTTCTTAACTTAAAAACATTTTTTGCTTCATCTTGACCTTCAATTGGTAACATAATTGGATTAGCCCCTGGAGCTAACACAACATAATCATAAGCTAAATTATATGTCTCATCAGTTTTTACATCTCTAACAACAACATGTTTTTGTTGACGATCAATTTTTATTGCCTCACTAAAGTTACGAACATCAATATTAAAACGTGCTTTCATACCTTCTTTAGTTTGAACAATTAAATTATCACGTTCTTTAATAACATCACCAATATAATAAGGTAGCCCACAATTTGCAAAAGAAATATATTCATCTCTTTCTAATAGAATAATTTCATCTTCCTCATTTAATCTTCTTAGTCGTGCTGCAGCACTAGCTCCAACAGCAACACCACCAATAATTATAATTTTTCTTGACACATTAATCCTCCTTTGTAAGTTTATATTCCTCTTCATAGAATTTTAATTTTTCAATTAAATCTTTTAAATCACTTGGTTTAACAATCGTTATTCCAATCTTTGAGTCAGCTAAGACAATTAATTCTTCATTAGGTTTAAACTCAAAATAATCTCGTGCATTTTTAGGGATAACAATTTGTCCTCTTTCGCCTACTTTTACTGTACCACAAATACAACGTCCATTTTTTAAATCCATCATCTCACTCCAATCATACTTTTCATACTTATTATACAGTGCTTACCTTATAAAGTAAATTCTATTGCTTACTTTTGATAAACAACAGTCATTCTTCACAATAATCCTACAACATTATAAAATATAAGGATTATAATAAGAGCATAATAATTATTTTATAATTATTATATAATCATAATAATTCCCCTTTATTACAGAAAAGACTTTCCCCAGAGTCTTTTTTGTTCATATTTAAGACACTAATATTACATAATAAAGCTACACTTATACATCTATAATATATTATAATATGATTGTATTATTAATAATAATATTCATGAATTTTCTCCAAATAGAAGAAAGACACTTAAACAAGTGTCTTTTTTCTATTCATCTAAAATTTTTTGATTTAATTTCTCTAATTCTTTTAAAGTATCATTGAACTTCTTAGCATTCTCATTATATTTTTTAATGTCCTTTGCTTGTTTACTATCGTTTAATACCTTAATATAGGCAATTATCTCTTTATCTTTAGCAATTATTTCTTTTTGTGTCTCTTGATATTTATCATCTAAGACAATGGCTTCTTTGCGTTCTACTATTTCTTCAAGCATTTCTGTCTTTTCATTTAATTCTTCTTGATCATTAAGCTCATAAATTCTCGTGTTGACAATATTTATAAATTCATTTGAAGTATCGATGAATTTATCCTTACTATTAAAAGAACAACCAACGACAAATAATATTACAAAGATTGACAATATTTTTAAAGTTTTTCTCATTATTATCTTCCTTTATTAAAATTTATTTAGTGATTGCTAACCACTCAGAAAAATTGCTATATTTCTCTAATTCAGCAATGCTTAATTCAATTGCTGTATTCATACTACCACAAGCTGGAAAAACAGTTGTAAAACGCTTTAGTGATTCATCAAGGTAGACTTTCATTTGTGGATTTTTTAAAGCAAACGGACAAACACCACCAACCTCATGTCCTGTGTGTTCTAAAACCTGTTGAGCATCTAACATTTTTGCCTTAGCTTTAAAATGATCTTTATAAAGACGATTATCGATCTTAACATCACCTGCCATCACAACCATAAAGACATCTTCTTTATTAATAAAGGTCAATGATTTAGCAATCCTTGCCTCTTCTACACCTAATGATTGCGCAGCTAGAGCTACTGTCGCCGATGAATCAGGAACATGGATAATATCATCCTTTTTATTAAATTTATCAAAAAATAATTCAACCTCTTTTATTCCCATAAAACCACCCCTTATTTATAGATAACTAATTTATCTGTTTTTAATTTTTTAACTGTATGTTCATTGTTATCGTTACGATAATTATTTACTTCTTCATCACTATCCTCTAATCTAATTACTTGATGTGATTTACCGATTGCAATCAAATTCTCAGGATAAAAATCTTCAACACCAATTATTTCTTTTACTTTAGCACGATCAAAGCTATTAATACAAACACTAGCATAGTCTTGTTCAAAAAGATATTCTCTAATTATTTGAACTGCAATACCTATATCGATACCATAAAGTGTTTCTTGATTACGTTTTCTAAATGTTCCAATAACAATATAAGCTGATGGTGCTTCTTCTAATGGAATTTTATGAGAGATAGGTAAATTAGTTGTGTTGAAAATCAAATCTCTTTTATCATCATTAACTAATGCATATCGTAAGATCTGTTCATTACGGGCACTAGAAGCTAATCTAACATGATCAATTACACTTAAAAGAAACTCACTACTAATTATCGTTGCTTCCATTTCTCGTTGTGTTCTTAAATTTTTAATAACATCATAATATGCCATTTTTATCACTCCTTCAATAGTTCAATTATATCATTTTCATGCAATTATACCAACTGTTTTTAAAAAATGTTATAATTGAAACAGGTGATGATAATGAAATGTGCAATCTTAAGTATTGGCAATGAAGTTGTTGAAGGTTTTGTGCTTAATAGTAACGCAACTTACTTTGCTTCAAAATTAAATGAGCTTGGCATTAAAGTTAATAAACATCTAACAATAATAGATACAGAGACAGAAATAATTGCTGCTATTGACTATTTAAACAAGGATCATAATTTAATTATTGTTAGTGGTGGCTTAGGTCCAACTGGTGATGATATTACTAAAGAAAGCATTGCCAAAGCTCTAGGTTTAACGCTAAAAATTGATGAACATGAATTACAAAAATTAAAAGATTTCTTTAAAATGCGTAATTATAATTATTCTAGTGTTAATGATAAACAAGCCTTATATAGTGAATTAGATACAATTTTAATCAACCAAAATGGAACAGCTAATGGCTACTATTTTACTAAGGATCAAGTTGTCTATTGTGTTTTACCAGGACCACCAATTGAAAATCGTACTATGTTTGATAGTTTTGTTAAAACACTAAGTACTGAAGAAGTTTTTGAAAAAGATCTATATCTAATCAATATTGGTGAAAGTAATGCTGAAGCAACAATGAAGCATCTCTATCAAAAATATCCGCAAGTTTATATTGGCTGTTATATGCAAGATTTTGGAATTAATTACCGTTTAAAATCAACAAATAAACAACAAATAGAAGCTTGTTTTCTCGATTTAAAAACAATTTTTAAAGATAATTATCTATGTGCTAGTAAAGATCCACTTGCAGATTTTGTGAACTTTTTAATAGCTAACAACATTACAATTAGCTTTGCAGAAAGCTGTACCGCTGGTTTAGCTGCCTCTTTTATTGCCTCAATACCAGGCAGTTCACATATTTTAAAAGAATCAATAATTACTTATTCAAATGAAGCTAAGCAAAAATATCTAAAAGTTCCTTTAGATCTTCTTAATAACTATGGTGCTGTTTCTCAAGAATGTGCCCAGGCAATGGCACAAGGATTATTTGAGAAAACAAATAGTGATTTATGTATTGCAATAACAGGTATCGCCGGACCAGATGGCGGTAGTACTACTAAACCAGTTGGACTAGTTCACTTTGTTTTACATTATAAAAATAAAAATTATTATTTTGTTCAGAATTTTATAGGACAGCGCAATTTAATTAGAACACGTGCTGCCAAATCAATTATTTTCGAGACTTATCGACTTTTACAACAAACAATTTAAAAGCTTAATCAAGCTTTTTTTTGTTATCTAAATCTTGTTTTACTAGTCTTGAACCAAAACTATGCCCTTTATCCTTAGCAATTGTGTGATAGTTACGATATAGCCTAGTTAGTTGTTTTCTTGGTTTACTAATTTTTTCTCTAGTCTTTTTAACTCTTGTTTTTATCTCAGTAAGACGTTTTTCATTGTCCTCACTAAGCTTTGTTAGATAATCGCTAATACTTAGCCTATTTTCTAACATTGCCTCTAAATCACTATGATATTTTTCAGAGATTTCTTCAAAATCTTTAATTGTACGTTCAACGATATTCATATTAACAATAATATTACGTAGGTTAACTAAATTACTAATTGTAATCATGATATCAATCAATAATAATAAGGCACTAATAATACTAAAAGAATGCAAAAAATTATTGGTGAAATGCTCTAAGTAGCTCATAATTAATGGTTGAATTGTGTGGATCATCACAATACAAAGTAATCCCCAAGCAATAGTATTTTCTAAACAGACATAACCATGTAGATTAAACTTTTTATTTGTATAATCCCACCATCTTGTTGCAAATATTTTTTCTAATAAAAATCCAGTAATAAATTCTAATAATGAAGCTAGAAGCGCTCCTAAGACAAATAACACTAAGATGTTATTATAATAAGGTTCCAGAAAATAAATAATGATAACCATTCCTAGACCATATACTGGACAAATTGGTCCATTTAAAAAACCACGATTAATAAATTTCTTTTCTTTAACAGAAAAAAGTATGGTTTCCATGCACCAACCTAAGAAACTATAAACTAAAAAAAATAAATAATACTGTTCCATATGACACCTCTTAAAAATTAATTATAGCATATCTATGACACTGATTAAATCACATACAAAAAGCAACCCTAAGTTTAACTTGAGTTGCTTCTTTTTATTCACTTAATAACTTTTCAATAGCTATTAATTCTATTTCATCATATTGTTCATTAGTATTGAAATCTTTTAAAAGATGTTTAATCTCATGTAATGCTTTTCTTTGTTCATAATAAACTTTTAGGCGATTATCACTATCCTCAAGTTTATCTAAATCATTGTTTAATTTTATCATTCTTTGAGAAATATCATTCATTAACTTCATTTCTTGAGCATGTTGATTTGCAACTGCTTCTAAATCATTTAATGATTGCTTTCTCTTCTCAAAATCACCACGATGAACATTATCAAAACCATCAATATGATTCATTATTGCTTCGATAGCATAAGCTTCTCTTTTAACTAAGTTTTTCATTTTAAAAACCTCCCAAAACCTTAGCTATCTACTATTATTATATCTAAAATAATCTAGTTTTCAAATGAAATACTTTATAATTAACGACGGCAAGCTTTAGGTATTTTTTTCCCTAAATTTTTACCTTTAGCATACCACTTTTTATTTGCTTTACTTTTCTTAGCTTTATGCCAATGATTCTTATGTTTACCATACCATGTCCCTTTACATTTTCGCACTGTGCTTTGTTTTAACATGCCTGATGAAGCATCTAGCTCATTTGTTTCAAAAGCTATTGGCGTACAAACCAATGATAACATCATAACAATACTTAATATTTTCTTTTTCATAAACAGACTCCTTTATAGCTATTGCTTGTTATTATATCATCTTCTTTTATTTAAACAATTACTATTAATCCTTTAATAACTTTTATTAAAAAACATTAGATCTAATACTTTCTCTAATGTTTCTTTTAATATTAATAATTTTATATTGAGGCAATAAATTCTTTTACTTTAGCAACATCTTCTTCATTACCCTCTTTTTGAATTTTTGCAATAATTTTTAAACCATATTGCTCGGCAATTTTATCGGCTGCAAAGTTAAAAGTATCAGCATGACGTTCTTTATCACCATTAACAACAACACCTTTAACAAAAGCCTTATTAGCTTCTAGAAAGGCAATTGCTGCTTGTGATATTTCACCTTGTCCTTCATTTCTCGTAACAAAGATAACATCTTCATTTATTTTTTCTTCAACGCTTTGGATTGGCTGATCTAATTTCTGCGCAAACTTCTTTCCTGTTCCAAAACGACTATCATATACTACTAACATATATCTTACTCCTCTATCTTTATTCTATTATCATCATATCAAGAATAACTAAAATCGTAAAATAATATGCTTACAGACTAGACAATAAATTGTCCTTCACTATAAAGAAATGCTACCATCATAATTATAATTGCCCCTATCAATAAACCAATTACTTTATAAGTAAATAATAAGATATTGATTGCCTTTAGTTTTTTATAAGGATTAGTTTTATTTGCATCAATACTAACCTTTCTTAAAGTTAGTTGGAAATTATCTTTTATTAAGTCTATCAAATTTACAACATCCTCATCATTCTTTTTCAAAACAAAGTAATGCAATGGTTTTTTTACTAGAATAAAAATATAGCTGCTATTATCATCATATCTAATAATATTAGTCTTTTTAAAGAAATATTTTCCTAAATATATTTCATTTTTGATAAAGTTTACTTTAGTTATTGAGCGACTTCTTTCGTCGATAATTTTCTTATCCAAAGTTTCATAAATTTTATTATAAGTACCATTATAGTTAAACTTCGTTTCTTCATCATGAAACGTTGCTAATTTAGCTCTACCAATCATATTTTGAATAATAAGAAAACTAACCATTAAAATAGCTAAAACCAAGGCTAAATAATAATTATCAGTAAAGACAATAAATAAACTTGCCATAACAATACAAGCAATTATTACAATAATTGTTATCATCATATTTCTTTTTACTTCTTTTTCTAATTTTATTTCATCATAGAAATCATTAATATTTAAAGGATAATTGTTTAAATATAAATCACTACTATCCTTAGTATTGTTTACTTCACCATATAAATCTACCATACTATCTCACCTTTTAAATAAATTATTATTTTAGTACTTAAATCAAGCACTTTAAATTATAGCATATTCTCATTAAAAATTTAGTCTTTCTTGTCTACATTAATTAAATATTATTTTTATTTATCATAATATTACCTTTTTTAATTGCTTTCTTTTTTTACTATGTTATAATATAAATAATTACACATGGAGGTTAATATACATGAACAAATTCGCAAGGATACTATTTACTGCAGTCATGTTTTTTTCCTTTGTCTTCATAAAAAGTGAATTAAACATCAACATTAACGCTGCCACACAAGGCGGAGTAGGTTATACTTTTAAGCAAACCTTCCCTGATGAGAATATGGCAAATGGCATGGCAGCTAATTTTAATAAAACAATTGATTCAAAAATTACAACTGAAGATTGTACAGTTAGATCAATTGAATTATCAAAAAAAGGAATTACCAATTTAAGTGGCATTGAACATTTTAAAGAGATTGATTACATTAATATATCTAATAATTTTATAACTGATTTAAATCCATTATCTTCATTAACTAAGGTAACAACGGTATATGCATATAATAATAATATTAGCAATATCAAACCACTATTCTCGCTTACAAATATTGCTTTTCTTAATCTTAGTGAAAACAATATTGTAGATATTAGTGGAATTGATAAATTGGAAAAGCTTAAAGTCTTAAATTTAGCCTACAATAAAATAACTAATATCGATGCAATTTCCAAGCTTAAAAATTTAAATAGCCTTAGTTTATATTATAATCAAATCAAAAAAATTAGTATCCCTTTTACTTCAACTGAGTTTACGAATATTAATCTAATTAATAATGAGATAGAGGATATTTCTGGCCTTGCTACTGTTGAAAAGGCAACATTATTATATTTAGGCGACAATAAGCTATCAAATATTGATGCTCTAAAAAACTTGATAAACACAAATAGAATTAACCTACAAAACAATAATCTTACTGATATAAGTTCTTTAGCAAACAAAACACAACTTACAGATCTTCATTTGGATCAAAATAAGATTTCTGATATTACATCATTAGAAAATCTAACCCTTCTTAAGGTACTATACCTACATAATAATGAGATAACTGATATTGACAACTTATGTAATCTTGTAAATCTTGAAATTTTATGGCTAAAAAACAACAACATTAAAGATATCTCATCTTTAAAGAATATGAATACAATGAATACTTTATATTTAGAAGATAATAAAATTGAAAACATTTCAGCATTAGAGCAAATGAAATATTTGGAAATACTTGAACTTTCTGAGAATTATATAACTGATATTAGTGTTTTAGAAAAATTGCCTAGTCTTAAAAAAATATTTTTAAATAATAATAGCATCACCAATTTTTCTACTATTTCAAAAATACCAAATTTAAACTATGTTTCACTTTCGAATCAGGGTATTCATATACCAATTGGTAGTGTTCAAACAGGCTTTGAACATTTACTACAGGATGTTTATGATTACAATGGAAACAAATTAAAGGTTAATAGTAATGTATATTATGGCACAATAATCGAAAAAAATACTAAAAGCTATTTTAAAATCAGTGAAAATGATCCACTAAAAAATAGATATTATTATAGTTACACTATGCCTGCTCAAACAATTAACGGAGTAGATATTAGCTCTTTTAAGGTAGAGTTCTCATTACAAAATAAAATAGCTAATTGTGATTATATTGATAACTTTACTCTTTGTGCAACAGATTTCACAATAAAACAATCAGAAGTAGATAATTATTCAGTTAATAGTTATCCTTGGGGTACTGGTAATGTCTATTTTGAAGAGCTGATTTATAAAAAAGGTAACTCCTCTAGTTCGGATAAACATCTTCCATTTAAAACACTTTACACTAATATGAAATCTAGTAATCTTGAAAAAAAACCTGGTATTTATCAATTAGTATTTTATTACCCTAGTTATCCCCATTTAACAAAAATTGTTAATGTTACTGTTGTAGCTGATAATACTACACCTGATAATCAAGACAATCCACCTACAAATGGTGCCACAAAGCAAGTTAAAGCAGGTTATTCTACTTACTATTATCAATATAAAAATAATAATTGGTTTAATTATCGAACAATCTATGACAGTTCAACTCGAAAAATATTTTATTATTATGCATATGATGATAGTAAATGTAAAAGCAGTGCAGCAGTTTCACAAAATTGCGCTCGCTTAAATCAAAAAATTGATAGACGACTATCTAAAAATAAAATAGTCAGAGAAGAGAAATGGATTTACAATGTTAAGAGCAAATTAACTCATTATTCAAAAAAAGAGTTATCTAAAAATAAGTTAATTAATACTAGAGTAATAAATAATAAATATTATAAAAACAATACTACTTTAGCACAAATTAAGGAATATTCTAAAGCGAAGAAAACAGCAAAATATACAAAAACAAGAACCAGAACTTTTAGTGCTAAAGGTCTTAAAAAGCTTGATATTACCTATAAATATAAAAAGGGTAAAAAAGCAACACGAATAGAAAAAAGATTTAATAACAAAGGTAATACTAAAGGTAAAGCCTATTTATATAAAACATATTATAAAAAAGGTAAAGCTTATAAAACTAATAAGTACACTTACAATAAAAAAGGTAAATTATCAAAAGCAAAAAAAGTTAAAATAAGAAGATAATATTATAAAATAGCAGCACTTAATTATTAGTGCTGCTATTTCAATCTTTATATAGTATTTATTATAAGCAACCAAAAAGAGCAACTTATTAAAAAGCTGCTCTACTAAAAACTAGTACATTATTTATCTTCAAGATATTTTAAAGTCAGTTTAAGTTGCATTTCGACGGCAATGCTTAGTGCATCCTCATCAAGATCAAATTTAGGATGATGATGTTCATAAGTAGTATTTTTAGCTTCATTAGCAATTCCAACAAAATAATAAACACCACGAATGTCTCTTAGAAACTCTGCAAAATCATCTCCAAGCATTACACTAACATTTTCAGTGATGACATTTTTTAAGCCAACAACATCACTTGCTATCTCCTTAACTAAGCTACTCATTTCTTTATCATTGTTTAATAGTGAATTACCACATTTAAGTTCAACTTCACACTTAACTTTATAAGAGTGAGCTATAGCTTTAACTAATTCAACAAAATCATTTCTTACTTGTTCATCTTCATTATGAAGACATCTAATTGAACCTTCCATCTCTAACGTTGCTGGAATAATCGTTGGTTTAGTACCTGCCATAATTTTACCAAATGAGATAACTGTTGGTTTTTGAGGATCATAGGCAAAACTTTGAAGTGAGTTTATTGCATTGATGATATGAGAACTAACATCAATTGGATTAATCGCTTTATGTGGAGCACCACCATGTCCTTGTAACCCAGTTAATTTAATTCTAAAGTAATAACTTGAAGCCATAATAGGACCTGAAACAATCCCAATTTCACCTGTTTTATGATACGACCATAAATGTAAACCAAAAACTGCATCAGGACGTGGATCTTCTAAAACACCTTCATCTATCATTAATTGAGCAGCTGCATCTTCTTCATTAGGCTGGAATACAAATTTTATTTGTCCAGAAAATTTATCGCGATATTCTGTTAATATTTTTGCAACTATCAACATTATTGCTGCATGTCCATCATGTCCACATGCATGCATTACACCATTATTTTGCGATTTGAAGGGCAAATTAGTTTCTTCGACAACCTCTAAAGCGTCGATATCACAACGCAACATCAATGTTTTTCCTGGATACTTACCCTTTAATACTGCTACCACACCTGTTTCAAGACATTTTCTAACTTCTAAGCCTAAACTTTCTAAATATTCAAAAATAAAACTTGCTGTTTGATACTCTTGGAGACCAAGTTCTGGGCTTTGATGAAATTGTCTTCTTAATGCGATTAATTCATCTTGATATGACTTAATTTTATTTTTAATATCCATTTTATTAACCCTACCTAAATTTAAATTAAAGCCAATGCTTGCTCTAAATCTGCAATCAAATCATCAACATCTTCAACACCTACTGAAATACGTACTTGTCCTTCATAAATTTCAACAGCCTCGCGCTCTGCTAAACTCATATCAAAGTGTGACATTGAAGGTGAGTGTTGAATTAATGAATCAACATTACCTAATGAGGTAGCAAGTGAAAAGACTTTAACATTATTTAATACAGTACGCACTGCATCAACACCACCAATAATATCAGCCGACATCATCCCACTGAAACCTCTCATTTGTTTTTTTGCAATGTCATGGCTTTTATGAGTGGCTAGACCTGGATAGTATACTTTACTTATTTTTGGATGAGCAGCTAAATATTCAGCTACCTTCATGGCATTTTCACAATGTCTCTCCATTCTGATTGCTAATGTTTTTAAGCCTTGCATTAATTGCCAGGCTCCAAATGGATCTAAAACTGCTCCAAAACATTGTAGATAGGGCATTCTTAATATATCCATATCCTTTTTACACCCTGCAACAACACCAGCTGTAACATTACCATGACCACCAATATATTTTGTTGCTGAATGAACGACTAGATCAGCACCAAGTTGTAATGGATTTTGTAAATAAGGTGAAGCAAAGGTACTATCGACAACTAATTTTATCTCATTTCTTTGGTGAACAACTTTAGCAATCTCTTCAATATCAGATATTTTTAAAGTTGGATTAGCTGGTGTTTCAACATAAACAACCTTGGTGTTTTCCTTAATTGCTGCTGCTACTGCATTCACATCTGTTGTATCAACTATAGTATACTCGATCCCATAATTTGGAAAAATTTTTGTAAACAAGGCAAAAGTACAGCCATAGATGACATCACCAAATATCAAATGATCTCCAGCTTTTAACTGTGCCATCACTGCCATTGAGATTGCTCCTAGTCCTGAAGCAAAAGCAATTGCATCTTCAGCACCCTCAAGATATGCAATTTTTTCTTCAAATTCTCTTACAGTTGGACTACCAAATCTTGTGTAAACAAATCCCTCATCAACATGTTGATTAAGATAAACGGCAGTATCAAAATCAGGTAAAACAAAAGTTGATGTTTGATAAATTGGACTAACGTGACTCCCGTGAACCGGATCATGAAATTGCTTTGCATGAATTACCGCTGTATTTCTTTTCATAAAAATAACCTCCTCGATTGACTATTTTATTTATATTTATGATATAATTATCAAAACCATTCAACAACATACAAATTGTATATCAATTGTTTATTATTTCTATACAATTAGTCTAGGAGGTGCCTTATGTTTAGTGTTAAAGATTTTGTAAACTTAAAAGAAATTAATACTGCAAATGTTTTGACTTGCATCAATATTCTTAATCAATATCCAATTGAATATATTGCTGTTATTGAAACACCTGTTGATAATTTTGTTCGTAAAAATGAGCTAGTTTTAACAACGGCTAAAGGTTGTGATACTGATACTACACTATTCAATTATTTGAATGATATCTATAATTCTGAAGCAGCAGCTGCTGTCATTGCTCGCCCTAATAATGATTTAATGCTATCAAAAAAAACAATAACATACTTTGAAGAAAGAAAATTTCCGATTATTATTATTCCTTGGGAAATTCGTTTTTCAGATTTATTGGAAATTGTTTTTAAAAAGATTAGAGATAATACATTATTAGAAATAAATTTCTATGAGGAAATTCAAAGCACACTGCTTAAAAGTTATTTAAATAATGAAGACCTTTTACAAGCAACTAATATTCTTTCCCAGAATTTTAAATGTGATGTTGCAATCTTAGATATAAATTTTGAATTGCGTGGCTATTCTAATCCCAAGTTTTTAAACTATTATAACTGGCCTGCCTTAAATTTAATAAGTATTGATAGTAATGAACAAAATTATGGTTATATCTTTTTTTTGTTGAATGATGACTCACATCACTACAATAGTTCACTTATACAACGTTATATTATTAATTGTCTAACCTTATGGTTTGATCGTGAATGGATGATTTATGCTACTCATCAAAATGCAAAAGATAATTTTGTCACTAAATTAACCCAGGAAAACCTAAAGTCATCAAAATCATTAGATTCTCATGCTTTACTACTTGGTTTCAATCTTAATCTTCCTTACACTTGTCTTGTTGGAAAACTAATTAATACCAATATTGAAAAACATGTTAATCTAGATGATTGGATCTATGATAAATGGTTAAGTGTTCAGGAGCTAATAATAAACACTGCTAGAAAAATCCATTTAAAAGTTATGTTTACATATCATGATAACGTACTAATCATTTATTTAGAAAATAGCAAAATCAATAGTGAACAAAAAATTACTGCTTTTTTAAATGACTTTGAAAGTTTTTTCAAAGTTAATTATCCTGATGTTTTATTCAGTTGGGGTATCAGCAATATTAATGATGATTTATATACTTTTAAAGACAAGTATGAAAATGCTAAGTTAGCTCAAAAACTATGCGAAAACAATAAAGGACAAATAACTAGATTCACTTATGAAAGTACTATCACCTATCATTTAATAAATAGCCTTTATCAAAATGAAAATGTTAGTGATGATCTCTATAATTTAATTGCCCCTTTAGTTGATTATGATAGTAGTTATGGTTTAGAGTTAATGAAGACCTTAAAAATTTATTTACAGACAAGAAATGCTTCACAAACAGCTCAACAACTTCATCTGCATCGCCAATCATTATTATATCGCTTAAATAAAATAGAACAATTAATTAAGCTTTCTTTAAAAGACTATAATAATATCTTCTTACTTGAAATGGCTTTACGCTTACATTATGATTATCTTGACAAAGAGATGGCTAGCTAGGTTTGACATTCACTCCACAATATTATATAATGTAAAGGCTATGGAATAACAGCAGTCCATTAAGTAAATTAGACATGAAACAATTTATTGATTAGTAATCAGCTGTTAGATGAACATCGTTTGTTTCATCACTAGTTGAAGATGATGGGTTTGTTATTGTTGGCTACAATAATAAAGAAAGAGGTATTTAAAAGATGGCAAGATATACAGGACCATCTTGGAAGTTATCTAGAAGATTAGGATTTTCAATTCTAGAAAACGGAAAAGAGTTACAAAAAAGACCATATGCTCCAGGGCAACATGGAAAAGGAAGAAGAATTAAATTATCAGAATATGGTTTACAATTACAAGAAAAACAAAAAGTAAGACATATGTATGGTGTTAACGAAAAACAATTTAGAAAAACATTTACTAAAGCTAAGAAAGTTGATCCAATCCATGGACATGGTTTCTTATTCTTATTAGAATCTCGTTTAGACAATATTGTTTATCGTATGGGACTTGCAAACACAAGACGTGGTGCTCGTCAATTAGTTAATCATGGGCATATTCTAGTAGATGGTAAAAAAGTAGATATCCCATCATTTACAGTTAAGCCTGGACAAACAATCGGTGTTAAAGAAAAATCAAAAAATCATGCATCAATTAAAGAAGCATTAGAGAATCGTGTTCATATTCCTGAATATGTTACATTCGATAGCGCTAAAATGGAAGGAACATATGTAAGACTTCCAGAGAGAAATGAATTAAACCAAGAAATTAATGAATCTCTAATCGTTGAGTTCTACAATAAATAATAACTAAAAATTACATTTTATAATGTAATTTTTTTTGTCCAAAATTCGCCTTTACAATTGTAAATTTTTGACAGCTTACTATTTTATTTATACATATTCATCATATGCTATAGTTTAATTTTATTATATAGGTAAAATGAATGGAATTATTAGATTTTTTTATGCTATTCAATTGACACATTCAAATTTCCTATGGTATATTGTTAGTGAATTACAATATGATAGTTAAAGAAATCTATAATTGTTAAGAAACAATTAAATACCCACTTTAATGAATCATATTAAACAAAAAAATATAAGGAGGAAGTATAAATGAAATACTCAAATTCATTATTTGGCGTACCTAAGGAAATCATGGAGAATGAAAACCGTGTTGCTTTAGACCCAAGTGCAGTAAAAAAACTAGTTGATGAAGGGGCAACAGTTTGGGTTGAAACAAATGCAGGTATGGGATCAATGTTCAGAGATGAAGAATATGCAGAAGCAGGAGCAGTTATCAAAGAAAATGTTAAAGACATTTTTGATAATGCAGATGTAATCTTAAAGGTTAAAGAACCACAATTCAATAAACAATTGAATGAACATGAAGTTAACCTATTAAGAGAGGGTCAAACAATTATTACATTCCTACACCCTGCTACACCATCAAATCATGATACAGTTAGAACTTTAGCAGAGCGAGGAGTAACTTCAATTACCTTAGATGGTATTCCACGTATTACTAGAGCTCAAAAGTTAGATGCTTTAACTTCAATGAGTACTGTAGCTGGTTATAAAGGAATGATTATGGCAGTTAATCACTTAACAAAATTTGTACCAATGATTGGTACTGCTGTAGGAGTAATTAAACCTGCTAATGTCTTAGTAATTGGATCAGGAGTATCTGGATTACAAGCAATTGCAACTGCAAAACGTTTAGGTGCAACAACAACTGTTGTTGATATTAGACCAGATGCTTTAGAACAAGGTAGTAGTTTAGGAGCAAAAAGTTTTGATGTAGGTGTACCAGCTGAGTTAAGTGTTGGTGAAGGAGGATATGCACAACAATTACCTGAAGAGTGGCTGGAAAAAGAGCGTGAAAAACTAAAAGAAATTGTAGCTGATCAAGATATTGTTTTCTTAACAGCATTAGTTCCTGGGAAAGTAGCACCAAAATTAATCACTAAAGAAATGGTTGATAGTTTAAAAGATGGTTCAGTTGTTGTTGACGTTTCAATTGATCAAGGTGGAAACTGTGAGCTTACAAAACCAGGTGAAGTATATGTTTATAATAATAAAACTATTATCGGTACTAAAAACATTCCAGGACATATGCCACAAAGCTCAACTTGGATGTTTGCACAAAATATGGTAGCTGTTTTAGATTTATTATATGTTGATGGGAAAATAAACTTAGATTTAAGTGATGTTATAATTGAATCATCTTTAGTAACAAAAGATAAACAAATTATGCACAAAGGTGCACTAGAAGCAATGGAGAAAGCTAATTAGTAATGGGTAGTATCTTACTATTAGTTATCCTATTCCTTTCAACAATTATTGGTTATAAAATGATTTCAAATGTACCAAGTTTATTACATACTCCATTGATGTCATCAATGAATGCCTTATCTGGAGTAACTGTACTTGGTGCTCTAACAATTACAGCGATTACAACTAAATTAATATTTTTTGGATATCTTGCGATTATTCTAGCAATGATAAACGTTTGTGGAGGTTTCTATGTTTCTGATAGAATGCTACGAATGTTCAAAAGTAGTAAAGGAGATTAATATATGTCTGATACTGTTTATTATATTGTCTCACTTGTAATCACTGTTGGAGTTTTATATGGAATTAAACTATTAAATAGTCCTAAAACTGCTGTAAATGGAAACAGAACAGGTGCTGTATTCCTATTACTAGCAATTATTATAACAATGGTAAATGCTAATATTATGTCATTTATTGATATTTGGATTGCTTTAGCCATTGGTGCTGTTATCGGTGTTATTTGGGCAATGAAAGTAAAAATGATTCAAATGCCACAACTTGTTTCTGCCTTCAATGGATTTGGTGGTGGAGCATCAATGTTAGTAGCTGTGACTCTAATCTACAATGGAATTGAATCACAATTTGAATTATATTCAGCTCTAGCTGCATACTTAATTGGATCATTTACTTTTGCAGGTAGTATGGTTGCTACTGGAAAGTTATCTGGTAAATTACCTCAAAAACCAGTACCATTTAAATCATTAACATCTAATGCCTTAGTTGTAGCTATGATTTTATGGGTAATTGCCCCTGCTTTAGGAATGTTTGCTGTAACAAACATAGTATACATTATTCTTGGTTTAATTATTTCAACTGCTTTTGGTTTAGTGTTAACATTCCGTGTTGGTGGTGCTGATATGCCAATTACAATTTCACTACTTAACTCATTTAGTGGAGTTGCGGGAGCAATTGCCGGATTGGCAATTAGTGATCCATTATTAGTAGCAATTAGTGGTATTGTTGGTGCTTCAGGATTAATCTTAACACAAATCATGTGTCGTGCTATGAATAGAAATCTTGGAGATATTCTTTCTGGAAAAACAACAACACAGGATAAAGATAAACCAAAGACTGATACTACTACAAAAGCAGATACTGAAAATAAAAAAGAA